>NZ_JAWDHA010000017.1:0-69893 GCF_034190895.1 Virgibacillus sp. M23
TAGTTGAGGCCGTGCCCGCGGAAAGCGAAGTAATTAGTCGGAGCATTGCCAATATACATCAAACATTTCAAAATAACTACTTGGCTTAACGCAGTCATTGCACTGATTTTATACTTTCTTAACTTATAAAAAAGGCATTCACCAATCAACTAGTGAGTGCCTTCTCTATCTCTGTACGCAAAATGGATACCTTCTAAACAAGGTAAAGTAACCACAGCAAAACAAAATCGACATGAACCAAATGATTCTGTCACTATATGTAGAAATCAAAAACTTTATTAAGATGAAAATACAGCTTTCACTATTCATAAAGCTTAGAGCGTATTCCAGATGAATGAAGTGTTGAAGTGTTTACTTGATGCTTACGAGAAACAGGTTGTTCTACTTATCATCCACGATGAAAGTGGTTTTAATGTAGGCCCACCTTCGAATTTTTTAGCGATAATTTAAGCTTCACTTGTATGTCTGTGAGAGCTAGGAAAATGAGCTAAGGTTTGCATTTATGGCGGTGAACTTAAGAAAGTACACCGCCAATTCAATTAATAGACAAGGGAATAAGCTAATCACATTGGCTTAATATTTTTAGATTGTCTATTTAACAGAAGGAAAACCACAAACAGTCCTCTTTTATATGCTTCTCTACTCACTATCTGCAACCTTTACAAGCTGCTTGCCAATGTTTTCTCCAGAAAACAAGCCTAGAAAAGCATCTGGAATAGCATAAAATCCATCAACAATTGTTTCCTCAAATTTTAATTCACCATTAGCAATAGCTTTACCGAGTACCTCATATGCCTCTTTATAATCCGCTTGAAAATCACCAACAATAAACCCTTGTAGCTTCGCTCTTGATTTTATAAGGTACTGCTGTACACGTAAACCTATATCATACTCTCCTTCTTCCAAGTTATAAGAAGAAATTGCACCACATACCGGTACACGCGCAAATGTATTTAGTAATGGCCAAACAGCATCAGAAATCTCTCCTCCAACATTTTCATAATACACATCAATGCCATCGGGGCAAGCTTCTGCTAATTGCTTAGCCACATTTCCTTCTTTGTATTCAACCACATCGTCAAAGCCAAGTATTTCAGTAATATACCTCGCTTTTTCCTTAGAACCAACAATACCGACGACTTTAGCACCCGCTCTTTTAGCAAGTTGCCCGGCAATTTGCCCAACAGCCCCTGCTGCACCAGAAACTACTACGGTCTCACCTGCTTTTGGCTCACCAATATGCATCATACCAAAATAGGCTGTTAATCCAGGCATTCCCAGTGGCCCTAGAGCAACACTTGGACGCAGACCAAACGTTTGAACCTTCCGTACATGGTTATCACTAACTACATGGTATTCTTGAAATGCCAAATGTCCAGTTACAATATCTCCTTTGTCAAACTGATCGCTTTTTGATTCAATTACTTGAGAAACGACGCCACCATTTAATGGCTTACCTACCTCAAATGGTTCAATATATGACGGACCATCTGACATTCTCCCCCTCATATACGGATCAACAGAAACAAATAATGTTTTTAATAAAAGCTCACCCGCTTCTGGGTTGCCTACTTCTACGTCTTCAAATTGGAAAGTGCGTTCATCTGGTAGCCCATTTGGTCTTTCATTTAAAATAAGCTGTTTCTGCTTCATATAAAAAACCTCCTACAGTATTATATTGCGTAATTTACTTAGTGCATCTGCCATCTATTAATGGATGGCATCTATAAAATATGTAGGTTCATTGTATCAATGGAAATCAACGATGAAAAGCTGAGTGCTTAAGCGGCTAGAGCTCAAAGACAAATATCTTGAAGAATACCTAACGGAAAACGAACAACATTTGGTATCTATGAACTGCTACTACACAAAACAAAGAGACCATTTCACAAATTCAAAAACTCATCCGTATTCATGCCATAAGATTACATTTTTCATACTCTTTATCATAACAAATAGTTACAAAGTATTAGTAAATTCGACACTAATTTTTATAACATTGTAAAATGATTGAAATATTAAACAAATATCTGTAAAACTGTGTTACGCTTGGTGAAATATTTGTAATAAAATTTATGATTGGAGGATTCAGGATGAAAAAAATGTTTTCCATAGTGGTTATTCTTTCTATGATATTCACACAATTTAGTCAATCAATTGCTATGGCTGCTGGTAGTGTTGGGGCTGGAGAGGATATAGCAGTATCTCTTGAAAAAGAGGGGACAACCGAAAACTCCATTTTCAAAGTAGTAATAAGTGAAGAAATAGATGAATTAAACGTTACGTATCCGAAGAACTCGAATTATAGTGATTATTTTGTCGGAAACGACCAAGCTACAATCACCAACAATAAAGAATCACATAGCTTAAACATAAATTCTTTAGAAAACACCAAAGAAATACGGTTTGCACTTAAAGATTTAACAGAGGGCGAAAACCTTATTAAAATTGAAGGATTTAAGGAAAAAAAATTAATAGCAACGAAGGATTTTACGTTCCAATTACCTTCAAACGATAAAGAACAGAAAAATGCAAGTCCAAGTGATGAAGAAAAGGTCGAGCCGATAGAAGAGGAGAAAACGCAGAATACTGAAAGCGGGAATACTGAAAAAGAAAAAGCAGAAAAAGAGAATACTGCTGAGGAACAGAATCTAGTTCAAAAGGAAGCAAAAACTGACTCCTCTGATAAGAGCAAATCAGAATCAAAGGTTAATAGTGAGCAACCAGCCATTTCCCCCTTTTCAGGCAATCTAAATGTAGATATCGATATTTCTCCACGAAATGCTAATGTACTTTCGGGAAATGATGCGGCATATAAACTTGTCTTTAAAACTACGGGATCAATAACTGAATACACAAATGCTACTATTTTTATTGACTTGCCAACTTTAGAAACAATTACATTTAACCAAGAACTATCAGAATTAGAAATTGCCGGTGTCCAACCAATCTATGATTCTGAAAACAATCGATTGGTCTACGAATTTGATACGCTAAAAACAGGCCAGACTTATGAAAAGATTATTAAATTACAAACTAGCAATGGTTTTACTCCCGATGGGACTGAACTGGAGATAAGTGCTTCTTTTGAAGCGGACGAACAAAAGAAAGTTGATGATAATGCCTTAGTTGTAGTAGATGCGTCCAATCCTATAAATATCACGAAGCGATTTACGGACGTTCAAGGTAATGAAAGAAACTTACCTACCCCGAACTCCCAAACTGTATGGGAAATAAATGTAGACATTCCTAAAAACAGTACTGGACAGCTTTATATTGACGAAAATTCTCAAATAACGGTTGTAGATACATTACCTGATGGGTTATCTTATGACTCAACAATCAACGGCCCTGAACCTGAGCAAAATGGAAATCAACTGATTTGGACTTTCGATGCTCCTTCATTTGATGACCAGGAAACTGCTAAAGATTCATTATTTAATGCCGATATGGAGATGGTTCTCTCTGTAGGAAATAACACTGTAAATCAAACGCTTACTAATAATGTAGCTCTTAATACTTTATTTATTGGTGATAACGAGAGCAACGTTAATACGAATGATAGTATAACTATTGTTGATTCTGATACCGCAAATGGCGATATTGAAGGAAATTGGTATGTTCCGGTACATGTTGGTCCATTAGACGGTGAAGGAAACATAGCTCCAAATAGCAACAGGAACCCTAACCCAATTGTTTATGATGATGCTCTTCTTGGCTTTTCTCACGGAATTGCTCCTTTACCAGAAAGTGCCCAAGGTGATTTTGAAGAATATACTACTAGTTATCATATAGATTCAAATCTAATTTTTAAAGAAATAGAAACACCTAGGGGATTTATTTATAGACCGAATGCAGACTATCCAAATGGAGTGCCTTTAAAGAATGATCCTATTTTCAATATCGAAGCAATTGTAAACGGTGAACGGGAATTACTAGTTGAAAATGCTGATTTAGATACTGTTTATAATAGAGCGGACTTAGGAATCAGTGAAAATGATGAAGTTAGCGATATTATTCTAGATTTTACTTATGCTCCAAGTGGTATGTTAAATGTAGGCAGACCTAATTACTTTTTTGAAGTCAAACCTGGCTATACAGGACCTGTAACCAACGAATGGGATGTTTATGGAGTAGATGGAGATGGTAATGCATTCAGTAACCAATATAATTCTGATCCTCTAGCAGGTCCGAGATCTGCACAGATTGCTCCAAAACCAACCGATCAGCCTCCGATAGCTACTGTTGGGGTTAAGCTAATAGATCAGCTAGGCTCATATGTGGCTCCTGGAGATAATCGAATGCGGGTAAATTTAAACACTGAAGACAGTTCAACTTTAGCTATGAATGAACCATTAGAAACTGTAGTACTATTGCCACCAGGAATAAACATTGCTAATAATCCTGAAGTGGAATTTACAGATGCTGACGGCAGGTCATCCATAGATACTACTTCTGCAGCAGGTGGTGACTATACCGTAATAAGCAACAACTATAATGATAGTGGTAGACAACTTGTAAAATTTAATTGGAATGACCGCCTGCTTCGACCAGGTAGTTCGTTATACGCAGAAATTAATGTTCAAATAGATGAAAGCGCACCAAATACACTCTCTTTTAGTGTTTACGGCTTTTCTGGAGATCAGGAACTAACCGTACCGTCAGTTGAAAGCCCTGGGTTAACGGATACGGTTTTACAAACGGATGTAGAGGACCTTAATGAGAATGGTAATTCAGATCAACCTCGTTTAAAGTCTGGCAATGAATATTATATTAGTGGACAGTATAATATCCAAACAGAGAAATTGGTTAAGGGGCAACTAGATGAAGATTTTACTCACTTTGGAAGCACTGTCCCAGGTGGTTCTATTGATTACCAATTAACATTAACCAATACTTCAGGAAAAGACATCTCAAGTATGACACTCATAGATGTTATGCCATCTATTAATGATTTAGGGATAACTGATAACATTGATCGCGGGAGCCAATTTACTCCAGAATTAACGGAAGCAATTCAACTTCCTGCTTCGTGGGTCGATAAAGTAGATGTTTATTATAGTTCTGCTATGACACCAGAGCGTGATGATTTAATCAGAAATACGAACTACCCAGAATCTACAGAGAAATTATCGAACCCAGATTCGGCTGAAGAGCCTAATTGGACTTTGGCAACGGAGGTTGAAGATTGGTCCTCTATTCATTCCTTTAAGTTAGAACTGAAAGATGGGGTTGAATGGATTGAGGGTGAAAATATCACTATTAACTTTTCAATGGAAGCTCCTAACGCTTCGGAAGTAGATCAAGGTGTATTAGACAAAACCATTAACCCAACAGAACGGGCTGCTTGGAACTCATTCGCAATTGCTACTGATCAAGGTCAGCCGGTAGAACCAGCGCGTGTTGGTGTATACATGGATCTAGATAATTCTGTTCAATTAACAAAGCTTGGAGAAGGAGGAGAACATTTACAAGGGGCAGAATTCTCTTTATTCAATGAGGATGGACAAGAAATTGAAACAGGTTTAACCACAAATGAAGATGGAATTATTGTTGTTGAAGACTTATTGCCAGGAAGCTATAAATTTGTAGAAACTCTAGCTCCAGAAGGATATCAATTAGATGATACACCTATTCCGTTTGATATCGAATTAGCACAGCAAGCCCAAATTGAAGTAAGTAAAGAAAATGCATATGCTCTCGGTTCAGTCGAACTAACTAAAGAAGGAGAAGATGGCGAACTACTAGAAGGCGTAGAATTTGAACTACAGGATGCCGATGGGAGGACTTTACAAGAGAAGCTCCTTACTGATGAGAATGGCAAATTAGTGATTGACCATTTGAAACCAGGTAACTATCAGCTAGTAGAAACAGCAACCATTCCAGGATACGACATAGATGCTACACCAATTCCATTTGAAATTGAAATTGGTC
Organism: Virgibacillus sp. M23; assembly: GCF_034190895.1. Lineage (NCBI taxonomy): Bacteria > Bacillati > Bacillota > Bacilli > Caryophanales > Bacillaceae > Virgibacillus > Virgibacillus sp. M23. Next base: position 5,935 of record NZ_JAWDHA010000017.1, read on the forward strand.
AATCAGAAGCAAAGCAGGTAAGCTTTGAAAACCCATTAAGTACAGGGACTGTAGAGTTAACAAAAATTGGTGAAGAGGGCGATACTCTAGAAGGTGCTGTCTTCACGTTAGTGAATGAAAAGGACGAAGAGCTTAAAACAGGATTGACTACGAATGAAGAGGGTATCTTAACGGTTGAGAACCTAAAACCAGGAAATTATGCATTTATTGAAACAGAAGCTCCATTTGGCTATCAGTTAGATGACACCCCAATCGAATTTGAAATTGCATTCAATCAACTAGAAACGCTGGAACTAGAGGCGGAAAACAGTTATATTCCAAGTACATTAGAGTTAACCAAAGAAGGAGAAGATGGAAAACTGTTAGAAGGTGTCGTGTTTGAATTGCAGGATGCCGACGGAACAACACTACAAGAAAACCTTGTTACAGATGAAAAAGGTAAACTTATCATTGACAATTTAATTCCAGGCTCTTATCAGCTTGTAGAAACAGAAACACTCCCAGGGTATGAATTAGATACCACACCGATTCCATTTGATATTGGATTGGGACAAGGAATAGCAAAAGTCAATTTTGAGAATCCCCTACGTACTGGTTCAGTCGAACTTACGAAAGTCGGTGAAACGGGAGATACGCTCGAAGGAGCTGTATTCTCGTTGGTGGATGCAAAAGGCGAAGTGCTAAAAACGGAACTTACTACGGATAAAAACGGCGTCTTAGTTGTAGATGATCTGAAGCCAGGAAATTATGCGTTTATTGAAACAAAAGCTCCTTTTGGTTATCAGTTGGATAAAACTCCTATTGAATTTGAAATCGTCTTTGACCAACAAGAGCCTCTATACTTGGAATTTAGCAACAATTTATTAAAAACGGACATACAAATCACCAAAGTTGATGCGATCACAGACACAACTTTAGAAGGTGCAGTCTTTGACGTGTTAGACGGTGAGGGTGAACGAATTACAACGATAACAACAAATGAAAATGGCATCGTGATCGTAAAGGGATTAACACCAGGAGACTATCAATTAGTGGAAATCAAAGCTCCTACTGGTTATGTGCAATTAGATAAGCCAATTCATATCACCATTGAATTAGGAGATAAAAACAAAGAAGTGATTGTAGAAAACACCCCTATGGAAAAAGGAGATACACCACCGACGCCACCTAGCCAAGATTTCGGAGATAAGCTACCACAAACTGGGGAAGAATGGTTACGATATCTAGCTATAATCGGTATGATATTTCTTGGATCAGGTAGTTTCCTTTTGTATACGCATATCAGACGAATGAGAAGCGGAACTTTAATAGAATAGTAAATAAGTAAATTACAAAGAGGCTGAGATACACGAACATTCTAGAGTGGAACAATGTACGACTCTATCTCCTCCTTGAAAAAGAAGAGCGATTTTTTTCTACGTGCGATGTATTGCTGCCGAAGCCTTCCCTATCTAAAAGAAAAGGCATCGGTTAGGTACCTCAGCACGAAGAAGCTCACCAGTCGCCAACGGAAAGTGACGGATGGAGAAGCTTCGTTGCACGAGCCATCCTTTCTAGTTGTTCATTTTTCTCTTAGATGATTCGGCCTCTTTGTAACATTATTCCTTTAGGTTGAAGTGAAATGAGGCGAATCATGATGAAAAAAGGCAGACTATGGATGGGGCTAGGATTACTTGTTTTAGGAGCTATACTCATTGCCGTGCCATTATCTTATGATTGGTATACTTCAAAACAAAATGCAGAACTTGTACAAGCAATGGATTTATTGAAAACAGATGGATTAAATAATGAAACGGCGCCTGACATAAACTTTTCGAAAGAAGAATTAAAAAGTATTTATGAATTAGAAATTCCGTCGATCCATTTAAAGGAGTTTGTATTACCATCAACCACGGAAGAGAACTTAGCAATTAGTTTAACTCAGATTGTTGAAGATCAAGATCCAAATACAGATAATATATCAATAGCTGGCCATCGGGGGTATCGCGGAGACCGACATTTCCGTAACCTTCCAGATGTCAAAAAAGGTGATGAAATCATTTTAACAACAGACAATGATCGTTATTCTTACAAAGTAACAGAAATTAAGACCGTCGAAGAAGATGCAGTGGAAGTATTGGAGAATAACGGAGCTGAGATAACCCTATTGACATGTACATTATCTGGTGATAAAAGGGTTGTGGTAAAAGGTAAATTGAGTTGAAAATCTGCTGGAAATTGGATGAGCGTAAAAATGTAGCCCCACAAATGTGAGGGCTTTTAATTTACTATACTTACACAAAACTCACTACTACTTGCTGACGTATAATAAACGTAAGGCTATGGTTCTCAAAAGTGACTTTAAAAAGACCCCACCTAGACTTGATTAAGGGTCTTTGAGAAGCGTTGTTCGATGATGACAATTGTTCATACTTAAACTCTAGAAGCATAGACGATAGGATTGGTTAGCTGTTTCCAGATGGAAAGTAGTATGTCTTCATCATCATGAAGGAGGCAATGAACAAGAAACCCTATAATAACAACATCAATAAAGTATAACCATTCTACATCCACTTGAAATACCTTCTGAAAATCCTTAGAAACAGAATTTTCTTCGATAATTTGTTTGCGCATCTCCTGAAATTGTCTTCGATAGCTTTCATCTTGATAGGATTTGGAGATCCACAAAAACATAATCGCATGTTCAGGTGATTTTTCCGTAGACATTTTAATTAAATAGCGCCCAAACGAAAGGATATTTTCTTTAAAAGGTTTATCTGGATTGTAAGAAAAATCAATTAGACTATGTTCTAAGGCATATAAAAATGTTTCCTTCATTAAATCGTCTATGTTAGAAAAATAGTAATAAAATGAGCCTTTACTACTTTCCGCCTTTTTTATTACTTTGTTAATCGTAAGCCTTTCCAGTCCATTCTCCATAATCAAATCAATGGTAGCTTGGATAAGACTCTGTTTTGTTTTATGAGACATTGTTGCTCTCCTTATGCGTTCATATTTTCAAAATAAGTTTGTAAATCAGTATTTCCATAGGTATCAGCAATAACATCGTGTGTCATTACATAAAAGAAAAACTGCAATAATTCATATTGTCTTTTATTACTAATTCTTAGAAATGGGAAGATACTTTTAACAAGCCACAGTGGAACGCTTGTAATTTTACTGTTTGGGTTAGCGGCCATTATAGATAGTTCAGCCATTTGACGATATGTATAAACATGAGGACCTCCTACATCGAGTGATATTTCTTCTTTAGAAAAGGATGCTACACAATATTCCGCAAGATCAGCCCCATGTATGGGATTCATTTTACTTTCTCCTTTGCCAAACAAGAATACCCTTCCTTTTTGGGCCATAGTGAAAAGCTCCGTCATATCAGAAAAATAACCCGTTGGATTGATGATGATATGTGGAACATAGCTTCTGTTTAATTTGTCTACAAATAGCTGTTTTGCTTTAATTAATGCAGAAGGACAATTTTCAGTCGCGTGCGCATTTATATACATAAACCGTTGTACCTTACTGTGCTCTGCTTCTTTCAGCAAATGCAGATTCCCCTGATAATCTACATCCATGAACGTTAAATGACCTTTTTGTCTTGTAATACCTACTGAGGAAAAAACGTAATCAATATCTGCGCAAATACCTTGAATGGTTTCTGCCTTGGAAACATCCCCCACAGCAATATCATCAATGAATTCATAGATAACTGGGGAAGAGAAAGCCCCCTCTTGCTTTAACTTTGCTGGTGATCGGACCAATACCTTTACATAATATCCCGCCTGTTTAAGTTCCTTTACAACATATCGCCCTAGGTAACCTGTTGCCCCAGCTACTAATACGCGTTTCATCTTCATCTCACTCCAGTAATATAATTTAGCTTACTTTCATTTTAGACTGATCGGTCTAAAATTACAATAAAAAGGTACCGTCATTTCGAAAATTTTATACGCTTAGCAAATTTCGACATTATGAAAGCCAAATTCTTGTACGTTAAGGAATTTGGCTTGTTATTGGTTTAAGTTTTATTTAAGGGTCTAAGAGAATTAGCTAGTAATCTATTAGCATCAAACCTATATTCTCCAAGAAAATTAATACGCTCCCATCCCAGATGGTGATATATGGCGGTACTCCGCAAAGAAAGCAAGATTTGAGGTTGTTGGTGAGTACCAAATTATCGGGGTAAATTTATCGTATGAAAGAAATATGTAAGAATGAAGAAAGAAAAACGACATGTATTACTTTTACAATAGAAATTGAATCAGTTGCAAGATTTAAATCAGAAAGGAGTAATAATAATATGAGATTTTTAGAGATAATACTTGTCGTTGTTAATTTTGGATTATTGTATTGGGTGTTTATAAGGAGGAAAAAAGCCTCCACAAACATAGTATCTCTTTGGCCTTTGGCCGTGGGATATTTTATGGTAATTGTACAGATGGTTGCAGAGGGCGTAAGCTGGCGAATGATTCCGGCTTATTTAACACCTGTTTTGTTAACGGCGTATCTGTATGTCAAACGAAAGAATATAAAACCCAGAAAGTGGTATGTATTGACTATTCAAACTGTACTACTCACTGTTTATCTAGCAATCACAATCATTCCACCTATTGTCATGCCTGTATTCTCATTTGAGAAACCAACAGGAAATCACTCGGTAGGAACAGTATCCTATCATTGGACGGACGAAAAACGCAAAGAAACGTTTGGGATAGATCCGGAAGCTAAGCGCGAGTTGATGGTACAAGTTTGGTATCCAGCAAACGAAGAGAGCGAGAAGAGGACTAATCAATATATGAGAGATGTGCCGGAAAAAGAGGAGGGAATGGCGCAACTAATGGGGCTACCTGATTTTATGATGAGCCATTTAGGTCTTGTCCGTGTGCATTCGTTTTCTGAGGGTATTTTGTCTGATAGGCAGGAACGTTATCCTGTGCTAATTTTCTCGCACGGTAATGCCGGCAACCGTAATCAGAATACGTTTCAAGTTGAAGAACTAGCAAGTCGTGGATATATTGTCGTTGGCATTGATCATACTTATAATGCGGGAGCAACGGTTTTTCCAGATGGTAGAACAGTGAAATATTCGACTGAAGATGAACCGAACACTCTTGCTGAGTTCGATGAGAGGATGTCCATTTGGTCAGAAGATGTTACTTTCGTACTTGATCAGCTTGAAGAGTTGGATAAGGGCGGAGAGGACGATCAATTCAAGGGAAGGCTTGATCTCGAGAAAATTGGCATGTTCGGGCATTCCTATGGAGGTGCCACGGCGTATCGAATGCTATTGCAAGATGATCGCGTAAAAGCTGCCATAAATATGGACGGATCACTGTTTGGAGGACCAGTTCCTGAGAAGAGTGTTCAAAAGCCACTTTTCTTGATGTACTCCGCGTCCTCACTAGATGTGGATCGATTCGAGGCAGATCTGGATGAAATTACTCCGGAAGAGATTTTAAAACAGACAGGAAGAAATCGTGAAGCGCTTGAGAAAGACTTTTACGACCTTATGTCAAGATATGAAAAAGTTGTCGCAAGTGGTGCATTATCTTTGGTCATTCCGAATTCAAACCATACTAGCTTTACTGATCTTAACTTGTACAGCCCACTGATGCGTGCAAAAGGTGAAGATACTGTGCAAATTCATCTTCTAGTTAATGAATTCACGCTTGCATTCTTCGATCAGTATTTGAGAGGAACAGATGATAATGTGTTAAAACAATTAGGGGCTAAATATCCGGAGGTTCATTTTCAAAGTAAATAAGTGATTTAATGACCGATACGGAGAATTCCCTTTCATTTACTATTTTTTTGACTTTTGATACAATTCGGGTATGAAAACACAAATATTGTTAGTAGAAGATGATTACTCTATCAGTGACATGGTTGCAAATTATCTACGTAAGGAAGGATTCGATGTTGTCTGTACATACGATGGTGAGCAAGGGATACAGGCTGTCATGAGTCAACAATATGATTTGGTTCTGCTCGATCTAATGCTCCCAAAGCTAGACGGGTTGGAGTTTTTGAAGCTAGTCAGAGTATATAACACCACCCCGGTTCTAATTATATCGGCCAAAGATGATGATGTGGACAAAGTAGTAGGTCTCGAATTCGGAGCAGACGATTATATCGTTAAACCTTTCTCGTTAATCGAGCTTACGGCCAGAGTAAAGGCGATGATCCGTCGTACGACAAAATATTCACCCACTGTTGTCGAAAAAAAATCTGTGTCACGAGTATTGAAGGTTGGAGAATTAACAATTAATGTAGACGACTTCACTGTCACTAAGAATGGCCAGGACATTATGTTAACATCCAAAGAATTTCAAATTTTATATTTACTCGCCAGCAATCCGAATAAAGTATTCACAAAAGAACATATTTATCGTGCAGTATGGAACGAAGAATACTACAGCGACGAGAATAGTATTAACGTACAAATCAGCCGTCTACGAGACAAAATCGAGGATCGTTCCTCGAAACCTCAATATATTAAGACGCTGTGGGGTATCGGATATAAGCTAGGGGAGTTTTGAATGACTGGTATTCTAATTGGCATTATCTTAGCTCTAATTATGTTCAACATTTCACAATACCGGTTAGCTAGGGGGCGAGACGCCCATCTCTTTTACATCCGTGACAAGCTTCGGACAATTATAGAGAAAAATCAAACCGAAAAAGTACTTCTGTTCACGAATGATCCAGCATTAAAAAACCTTCTAGTCGAACTGAACCGACTGCTTGAGAAGAAAAACGAGGAGTTCCTCAAACATGCAAAGAAGGAAGTTGGAATCCGTAAAATGCTGGCCAATATTTCACATGATTTAAAAACGCCACTCACAGTCGTGATTGGTTTAATTGAGACAATCGTGTGCGACAAAGAGATGACGAAGGAAGCAAGGAAACAGACTCTTCTGAAAGTGCAGACCAAAACTTCGGAGATTTTGCAACTGATTAATAAGTTCTTCGACTTGGCCCGCTTGGAATCCGGGGACAAAGCTTTGCCACTAACCTATGTAAATATAAATGAAATTTGCAAAAATAATCTACTTTTTCATTATAATGATATTGAATCTGCTGGATTGGAAGCCATCATTGATATACCAGATCAACCAATGTACGCATTGGGCAACGAGGAAGCTTTGGATCGTATATTGCAAAACCTCATTTCTAATGCTGTTCGGTATGGAAAAGAGGGTCTAACCGTCGGCCTAACATTGCGCGGCGATGATTCCCATGTCTATATAGATGTGTGGGATCGTGGCAAAGGAATTGGTGAATCACACAGCGACAAAGTATTTGAGCGCATGTACACGCTCGAAGATTCCAGAACCGACTCTATCAAGGAAGCGGACTGGGCTTAACAATAACGAAACGTCTTGTCGAACATTCACATGGCGAAATAACGCTCAAGAGTCATCCATTCGTGCGAACGACATTTACAATTCGATTAAAATCGTTAAAAGGAGAGGACTAACCATGACATACGTCGTTAGCACGAGTAGACTTAGCAAGAACCTGAGTGGGAACAACATCTTGTCCGATGTGAACCTTCACATTAAGAAAGGAGAAATCTACGGACTCTTAGGTCTGAATGGAGCTGGCAAAACATCGGTCATGAAGCTGCTTACGGGCTTATGGAAGCCAACTGAAGGAGTGATTGAACTTTTCGGAGAGAGACTTATAACTGGTGACTGCAAATCTAAGAAGCGAATAGGTAGCTTGATTGATTATCCAATATTTTATGAAAAGCTAACTGCTCGGGAAAATCTGGAGCTACACTGTGCATACATGGGTTATCACGATCACCGGTCTATCGATGAAGCACTTGCATTGGTCGGCTTAACCGTTGAAGGAGCCAAAACTGTAAAAAGCTATTCACTTGGCATGAAGCAACGCCTTGGATTAGCCCGGGCAATATCGACCCGACCGGAGCTGTTACTTTTGGATGAGCCAATCAATGGTCTTGATCCGGTTGGATTGAAGAACATGCGAAACCTGATTTCCGCATTGAGTAAAGAATATGGAATGACGGTGTTTCTAACTAGCCACTTACTTCGGGAGTTAGAGCTAATCGCAAATACGATTGGTGTCATTCGTGAAGGCAAGCTTATCCGAGAAGTGGCAATGGAGAACATCCAAAGGGACTGGACGGAGTATATTGAATTGGTGACAAAGGATGTCGTGAAAGCAGTTAGCATATTGTCTAATAAGCTAGAAATGTGCAATTTTAAATTGATAAATGAATCGACAATTCGTATCTATGATTTAAGTTTACCTCAACCTGAAATTGTACGAACGCTAATTCTGAATGGAGTTGACATTGGAGAAATCAGACGCAAGAATCAAACGCTGGAGGACTATTTTTTAAATCTTCTGCAAGGCAGTGGGGATACATGATTTCGCTAATAAAGTTGGAATTAAAAAAATTTAAACTGAATGGATATTTCTTGTGTGTTATAGTGTCAAACTTGGTGATGACGGTTTTGGTCTGGATGATGATGTTACAGTGGTCAGTGGAAAACACCTACATACACCCAACCTACAACGTTGCATTTGATTTAACTCGTTCCATGGTGAATTTTACGTTCGTAATATTTGCTGCAATACTAATGGCTCGAATAATTGTCGGTGAGTACGTGAATAAGACAACCTCAGTGCTATTCACCTATCCAATTAGGAGACAGAAGCTGCTTATATCCAAGCTGGCATTAATCTCGCTTGTTACCTTTGTTATTATTATCATCTCCAATCTGTTCATTAATCTTGTCTTAATCGGGTTAAACGTCAAATATGATTTCGTCAAGGAACCTCTTACTTCCCCAATCATATCCAATCAAATGATGGAAATTCTTATTCATGCCGTTTTAAAGACGATGAGTAGCTGGATTCCACTTGTTTTGGGAATGCTTCGGAAATCACCAACGACGACAATTGTTTCTGTTTTCATTATCGAGTTTACCTCCATTTCCATGAATAACGGGCCTACATATACTGTAACTCCTGCTGTCGAAATGACGCTGGCAGTGATTGGAGCTGTGGGTGCATACTGGATGATCTACAAAGCCGAGAGAGAAGATATATTGTAATGGAGGTAGAATTCTCAGAGGATATTTACTAGTAAATTAAAGGTGAGGTACCCCTAAAAAGTTAGATTTAAAATCTAACTTTTTGAAATAGGAACTAGCTATATAAATGCTGATCCTTAGTTATTGCGCACTATATAATGTAGTTACCCACAGTGTCACACCAACACAACCTAAAAAGCTCCTCTTATGAGGGGCTTTTTTAATCAATCCACACATAAATAGTACTTTCTATTTGTAGCTTGAAATTTATATCTTGATTAATTGCTATCATGATTGATTTAATAAAGTAGCCTACACAAATTACGGCTAATTGAATACTTTATTATAGACCTGTTAAGGGTCTTTCCACATGTTATTTCCTGGCCCTTCATTTCATATGGAGGGCTCAATTTATGATATTGTTAGTGGTTATTTTTATTTAAAAATAAAACAAGCAATTGACTTAAGATAACTGCCAACTCAATTAAGGGTAACATTGAATATATTATATTAAATCGAAAATAAAGGAGGGAAATTGTATGTGGAGGCCAAAGAGAAAATTTGATAAAGATGGTAATCAAGAGTTTTTCTCTACCGCAAAAGCAGATGCAGATGCAAAAGCTAAAGCCGATGTAGATTTCGACAGTGATATTCATGTTGATAACGATAATGATAATGATAACGACAATGACTTAAAAAACAAAAACCGCAATTTCAACATTGCGAAGATCACTAAAAGTGGCAACTCTTATGTTAATGTTATTTCCGATGATGAAGACGACGATGACAGGAAACGTAAGAAATACTATTAATAAGTACTAGTGGGGTAATATAATTTATCCCACTCTTTTTCTATGAAAGTGGGGAATAAATTTGCAAAATTCATTAAAAAATGGTCGCTCAATAGACTTCAATAATGAAAGTCTATCTACAATTGGATACAGCGGTAATTCAGATGTGGATGTAGAGGTTATAGTTGATACAACTCCAATTGCATATGCAATGTTATGTACTCTTTTAACTACAAAACAAATCTCCGACAATGAATTTAGCGCTGCAGTTAGAAAATTAGAGGATTTAACCCATAGAAACAAACATCACTCTACAAGAGAATTGAACGATTTATCACAAGTAAAATTAAATAAAAAACGGTTAAGAAGGTACAATTAGCCTTCTTTCTGTACATAATTCACTCAATAAAATTGGATTGTCATCATTACCTGAACCAAACGTATCACTAACTTTACTAATTCATCCAGTTCACGAACAAATATATTTTCAGGGCTGCATATAAGACGATAGGAGCCGAATACTACCTAACGTCTTATATCAGCTCTAAATCACCTATTTATTTAATATCTTACTTCAATTGTGCTTGTACCAGAGAATACATTCATCGCGTAATCTACATCTACATAATATACACCTGGTAAAACGTCAGTAATTGTTCTGGAAGGTTGAGTACCTACTGAAAGGGGTCCCCATAGTGTACATCTACCAGAGTCCCTATTACATATCCGCACTCGCCCTATCTCCCAATATAAATCCTCCCCCGAGAGTCTAATTGTAACATCGCCTAGCGAAGGAACAGAAAATTGACCGTCCCATTTACCATCTCTTGTTGTAAAAGGAAATGGACCGAAATACTTTACTGCATTAATTTCATTTTTAGGACTTTCATTTCCAGTAGTTTCAGCTGCGATTGGTTCTGAGGGGAAGGTCTGAGAAGCTAAAATAATCATGACGGGAAAAATTATTAGTGCAAGAATCTTTTTCAACATATCTCACCTCCTTTAACTACATTTAACTATTTCTACAAATATTCACATCTTCATTCATTTTTTTGTAAATTTTCCATTAAATTCATTTTATAATCATAATAGTAATTACCTTAATAAAAAATGGAACCATTCATGGAATCTGAATAAATATAGTCAAAATATAGTCACAAGCTGAAAATGATTATAAAAAAGACCCTTATCCAAGTTGGATAAGAGTCTTTGAAACGTTGATATTTTAACGTTTTGAGAACTGAGGTGCACGACGTGCTTTTTTAAGACCGTATTTCTTACGCTCTTTCATACGAGCATCACGAGTTAGGTAGCCTTCTGTTTTAAGAGATCCACGATATTCTGGATCAGCTTCAAGAAGCGCACGTGCGATTCCGTGACGGATAGCACCAGCTTGACCAGTAAAACCTCCACCATGAACGTTAACAATAACGTCATAAGTACCTTGAGTTTCAGTAGCCACTAGCGGCTGATTTAAAATTAAAATTTGTGTTTCGTATGGGAAATAATCTGATGCGTTACGTCCGTTAATTGTAACATTACCTGTACCAGGTACTAAACGTACGCGTGCAGTTGATTTTTTACGACGACCTGTGCCATAGTATTGTACTTGTGCCAAAATGTTTACCTCCTTTTAGTTACCCACGAAGCTCGTAAACTTCCGGTTTTTGTGCTTGATGAGTGTGTTCAGATCCTCTGAATACGTGTAATTTTTTACCCATTTTACGTCCTAGAGAGCCTTTAGGAAGCATTCCTTTAACAGCAAGCTCTAGCATTTGCTCAGGATATTTCGTACGCATTTCGTATGCAGTACGCTCTTTAAGTCCACCAGGGTGGTTTGTATGGCGATAGTAAATTTTATCTGTAATTTTCTTACCACTTAATTCTACTTTTTCTGCGTTAATGATAATCACATGGTCACCAGTGTCTGCATGTGGTGTGTAAGTTGGCTTATGCTTTCCACGAAGGATCGCAGCAACTTCACTCGCTAAGCGTCCTAAACGCTTGCCTTCTGCATCAACAACTAGCCATTTGCGTTCAATATTATTTTCATTTGCCATGAAAGTTGTGCGCATGAGTGTTTCCCTCCATATTTAAAAAAAATCAATTTCAATATTCATTCGTCTATTTCAACATAATTAGTTTCCGGGGCTAATCATGGTTTAGAAATAAAATGCCATAGATCATAATACACCAAATGATAGGATTTTGTCAAGAGCTGATGCATATGATTTGCATTTTCTCCGACAATCCGCTTACCTTTTTTCATCATACCTAACATTCCATAAATAGAGGCCTTCTGAGGGCACGGTTTCTCCAACAAGCCTTCTATCCCTCTTCGCCAATAAATCCATGATATCAGCCGGCTGACGCCTTCCTTGACCTATATCTAAAAGGACACCTACGATAATTCGGACCATATTATATAAAAAACCACTCCCGCGAAAGATAAACTCAATTTCCGAGCCTTTCTTTTCACAACTCACCTGATAAAGCGTCCGCTCTTTTGTTCCTTTGGTAGTAGCTTTAGCAGAGGAAAAAGTTGTAAAATCATGGGTCCCCTCTAGATAATCACAAGCCGCTTGAATGGACCTAATATCTAATTCATAAGGAAAATAATATGCATAATTCCGTTTAAATACATCCGGTTCACTTTCATGCCAAACATAATATCGATATTCTTTTTCAATTACATCATAGCGTGCATGAAATGAATCATCTGCATATTCGACTTCTTTAACATATAGATCATTCGGAAGTAAGGTATTTAAGGCCTGCTTCCAGTTATATAGAGGAATATCATAAGCTGAGTCAAAATGAATGGTTTGACCCTTCGCATGAACACCTGTATCTGTTCTTCCAGAAGCTTGAATACGAATGTACTCCCCTTTATGCATTTTAGTTAAAGCTGTCTCTAACGCCCCTTGTACGGTTCGTTTCTTAGGCTGTATCTGAAAGCCTGAAAACTGTGATCCGTCATAATTAATAATGCACTTAAGTCTTACCATACTGTAGCAGCCTTCCTTTGAAAGATAGATATTATCGTAGTAACGGAAATTCTATCCTTCCAATTATAATAATTAATTTCGTGTAATAAATAATCCGATTATAATACAAAGAAATAAGATATAGATGAACACATCACGTTTCGCAATTTTTAATTCACGAAGCTTTGTGCGCCCCTCTCCACCTTGATATCCTCTTGCTTCCATAGCCATTGCCAGTTCTTCTGCGCGCTTGAAAGCACTGACAAATAATGGAACAAGCAAAGGTACGACAGCTTTTATCCTTTCTTTTACAGGTCCTGTTTTAAAATCAACACCTCTTGAAGCCTGCGCCTTCGATATCTTTTCTGTTTCCTGTAGTAGAGTGGGGATGAATCGTAGTGAAATAGACATCATTAATGCTAATTCATGCACAGGAAACTTCACTTTCTTTAAAGGACGTAGCATATCCTCAATCGCGTCCGTGATCTCAATTGGTGTCGTGGTTAGGGTTAATAGAGAGGTTACTAAAATAAGTAAAAAGAACCTCATCGATATCGCAAATCCTTGAATTAACCCACCAGTATAAATAGTAAGCGTAAATATTTCCAATACAGGCTTGCCCTCTTTCGTGACAATCATATGGAGAATAAACGTAAAGATAATAAGAAACCATACGGGCGTTAACCCTTTTAATATAAACTTAATCGGGACTTTGGATGAAATTAAACTAGCTAAGGCAAAAGCTGTTAATATCCCATAACTCCAAACATTATTGGCAAAAAACACAATGAAAACATAAATAAATATTATCGAAATCTTTGTCCGTGGATCTAACTTATGAATGATAGAATTTCCCGGGACATACTGACCAATAACCAAAGCATTATTCATGTAGGGTTCCCCCTTTTAACGAACGCTTCATTTGCAAACCAAGTTGTTGCACAGTTTGCCTAGTATAGGGGATATGGATACCAAATTTCTTTTCATAGTTATCAAGAAATTGTACCATTTCTGGAACGTCTAACTGTACATTCTGTAATGCCTCTTTTTGGACAAATACTTCCTCAGGCTTCCCTTCCATATATTTGGTTCCCTTATTAAGAATAATGACATGATCAGCGTATTTTACTGCATCCTCCATACTATGTGTTACTAAAATTGTCGTAAGTGCTTGCTCATGATGCCTGGTATAGAACATTTCCATGATTTCCTTCTGTCCACGTGGATCTAATCCAGCAGTAGGCTCGTCCAATACAAGTACTTCAGGCTTTGTTGCTAATACACCAGCTATTGCCACCCGCCTCATTTGGCCACCGCTTAAGTCAAACGGAGAACGGTTCAAGAAATCTTCCGTTAAGCCAACAGCTGATAGAACTTCTGGAATTCTGTCTTGTATTTCTCTATCCCCAACACCAAAATTTCGCGGACCAAAGCCAATATCCTTCGCTACCGTTTCCTCAAATAGTTGATGCTCCGGATATTGAAATACAACACCTACACGACTTCTAAGCTCTTTCATTAATTTAGGTTTTTCTTCTGCGCTTAAATGATAATCTCCTATCCATACGTCACCTTCAGTTGGTCTGATTAGTCCATTTAAATGTTGGATTAATGTTGATTTTCCAGAACCAGTATGTCCGATAATTGCTACAAAAGAACCAGAAGGGATATGAAAATCTAAATGGTCAATTGCTTTATGTGCGAACGGTGTATGCTGTTGATATACGTAGCTTACGTTCTTGAATGTAATATCCATAAGTCCTCCAGCAGTTCTTCATGATTTAGTGGCTCCTGTGTAACGGGAATGGCCTCTGCTTTTAATACATCAGCTAACCTAGATACAAACGGAACATCCAATCCAATCTTACGCAATGCTTCCTTCTTTGAAAAAATTTCTCTCGGCACACCCTCCGCCCAAATCTGTCCATCATTCATTACAATGGCACGATCAGCTTGAATGACTTCTTGTAAGTCATGGGTGATCGTAAGTAATGTGACCTCTTTTACCTTCTGTACGCCAGCTATTGTCTTCATAATTTCGTTTCGCCCTTTTGGATCAAGCATTGCTGTCGCTTCATCTAAAATTATAACCTTTGGGGAAATGGCTAGAACACTTGCAATCGCTACACGCTGTTTTTGTCCACCAGATAATCGATGTGGTTCTGTAATTCGATAATCCTCCATACCTACAGCGCTTAAGACATCATCCAAGCGCTTAAGCATTTCTTCTCGAGGTAATCCTCTATTTTCCATGCCAAAGGCTACATCGTCCTGAACCGTCGTTCCCACAAACTGGTTATCTGGATTTTGAAAAACCATTCCAACATCTTTCCGTACATCCCATACAGATTCCGAATTTACCTGCTTGTCATCTATGAAAATTTCACCCTCTTGCGGAAACAATAAACCATTCATTAATTTAGCGATCGTGGATTTACCTGAACCATTATGACCAATTATGGCAACCCACTCATTTTCATAGATTGTAAACGAACAATTCTTTAGTACCCAAGGCTGCTCATCTCCATATCGAAAAGATACATTTCTAAACTCGATTAACTTCTTACTCATCATTGTTCCTCCATCTAAACTCACCCGGGGTGTATTCTTTCTTCTAATGAACATGTCTCAGCTTCGTTCTTTAGCTGATTGATTAAGGCTTTACGATGCAATTCGTATGTTAGACGAATGATCTTTCCTTTCCTTTTTCCTTCTACAAAAAAAGGGCTTGGATGCACCTCGTAGAAGAGATTCAGTCCTGCCCTTGTCGGATGTGGTTACATTAAACTAGTTCAATAATTGCCATTTCTGCTCCGTCACCTTGACGAGCACCCAATTTAAGAACACGAGTGTATCCACCTTGACGGTCTTCGTAACGTGGAGCCACATCATCGAAAAGTTTTTGAATCACATTTTCGTTTTCGTTAGCTTCCTTGTTATATAGAAATGATGCTGCTTGACGGCGAGCATGAAGATCCCCACGCTTACCTAAAGTAATCATTTTTTCTACGATGGATCTTAGCTCCTTCGCTTTTGCTTCTGTTGTTTCAATCCGTTCATGAATAATTAAGTCAGAAGCAAGGTTACGAAGCAACGCCATACGATGATCGGTTGTACGACCTAATTTTCTAGCCATGGACTATCCCTCCCTTTCATGATGACTAATGACTTATTTAAAATACGATCAACTGAAAAAAGCTATGTCCAGATCATACTGCACTTTTGATTTTATCAGTCATCATCTCGTAAGCCTAGGCCAAGGTCATTAAGTTTTACTTTTACCTCTTCTAATGACTTGCGACCAAGATTACGTACTTTCATCATATCTTCTTCAGATTTATTTGAAAGCTCTTGAACTGTATTGATACCAGCACGTTTTAAGCAGTTATAAGATCGAACAGATAGATCAAGTTCTTCGATGGTCATTTCCATCACTTTTTCTTTTTGATCTTCTTCTTTTTCGACCATAATCTCTGCGTTCTGCGCTTCATCTGTTAAGCCTACAAAAATGTTTAGATGCTCCGTAAAGACTTTCGCGCCTAAAGAAACAGCTTCTTCAGGTCGAATACTTCCGTCAGTCCATACATCCATTGTTAATTTATCAAAATTAGCTACTTGCCCTACACGTGTATTCTCTACTTGATACGTAACACGTGACACTGGAGTAAAAATTGAATCAATTGGTATGATACCAATTGGTTGGTCATCTCTTTTGTTAGCATCAGCGGGACGATAGCCACGTCCACGTTCTGCTGTAATCTTCATATGCAAGCTGCCTTTGCTATTTAACGTTGCAATTGGCAAATCCGGATTTAATACTTCTACATCACTATCGAATGTTAGGTCTGCAGCCGTAACTTTTCCTTCTCCCTGCACATCAATCTCTAATGTTTTCTCTTCATCAGAGTAAATCTTTAGAGCTAGTTTCTTCAGATTCAAAATAATCGTTGTCACATCTTCAACAACACCTTCGATTGTTGAAAATTCATGTAGCGCTCCATCAATTTGAACTGATGTAACAGCAGCACCTGGAAGTGAGGATAGTAGGATACGACGCAAGGAGTTTCCTAGAGTGGTACCATATCCACGTTCGAGCGGTTCGACTACGAATTTTCCAAATGTAGCATCATCGCTGATTTCTACCGTTTCAATTTTTGGTTTTTCAATTTCGATCATTCAATAAAACCCTCCTTTAAAACGTCGAAACCCCGGTTAGACCAGCTGTCTAACCGAAATTCCTCAAATAGGCAGTTGGCGTTTCTGCACTACCTGTAGTTCTTTCGTACGTTCTTGTCTCTCGGATGCTGTTCGCTAAAGGAGATATACTCCTTTACACTTTTAGCTATCATAACCCATTATAGACAGGGTGACAAATTATATACGGTATAATTATACACGACGACGTTTTGGTGGGCGACAACCGTTGTGAGGAACTGGAGTTACGTCCTTAATTGCAGTAACTTCCAATCCTGCTGCTTGAAGTGAACGGATAGCTGCTTCACGGCCAGCTCCAGGTCCTTTAACCGTTACTTCAAGTGTTTTCATGCCATTGTCAATTGCAGACTTAGCAGCAGTTTCAGCTGCCATTTGTGCAGCAAAAGGTGTAGATTTACGTGAGCCTTTAAAGCCAAGTGCACCAGCTGAACTCCATCCAAGAGAGTTACCTTGTGTGTCCGTAATCGTTACAATTGTGTTGTTGAACGTTGAACGGATATGTGCAATACCTGACTCAATATTCTTTTTCACACGACGTTTACGTGTATTAGTTTTACGTGCCATAGATTATACCTCCTTTTCGTTATTTCTTCTTATTAGCGATCGTACGACGTGGTCCTTTACGTGTACGTGAATTATTTTTTGTTTTCTGTCCACGAACAGGAAGCCCACGACGATGACGGATACCGCGATAAGAGCCGATTTCGATTAGGCGTTTAATATTAAGGGATACTTCACGACGAAGGTCACCTTCAATTGTATATTCGTCCGTTGCTTTACGGATTCTTCCTAATTCATCCTCTGTAAGGTCGCGTACGCGTGTGTCTTCGGAAACGCCTGCTTCTTTAAGGATATTTTGTGCAGTGTTTTTTCCAATACCATAAATATAGGTTAGTGAAATAACTACACGTTTATCACGTGGAATATCAATACCTGCAATACGTGCCATAGCTTTCAAACACCTCCAATTTCTTAACCTTGTTTTTGCTTATGCTTCGGATTTTCACAAATTACCATTACTTTACCATTTCGTTTAATAACTTTACATTTTTCACAAATGGGTTTTACTGATGCTCTTACTTTCATCATCTTTACCTCCTTTAATGGAGCAGAGCTTATTTATAACGATACGTAATTCGTCCTCTAGTTAAATCATACGGAGAAAGTTCAACCGTTACTTTATCGCCAGGAAGAATGCGAATAAAATGCATACGAATTTTACCAGATACATGGGCTAATACTGTATGACCATTTTCCAATTCTACATTAAACATCGCATTTGGCAACGTTTCTGTTACGGTTCCTTCCACTTCAATTACATCGTCTTTCGCCATCGTGTTGATCTCCCTTCTTCAAATCAGTCACAACTTCATTGACAAATTTAGCTATGGCAAATCGTAATTTACCATTTGTGACACGACCAGTTTCTAGAAGGCTGTTTTGGACTTCTGGAGAAATATAATCCATTCTTTCAATATGATGCAGATTCTTTTTCTTTGGTCGATCATATTTACGTTTTTCCCCATCTGCAAGCAAGACATACTTTTCATCGATAATTTTAATTACTAATGCGTATTGACCCGCTTCACGTCCTTGCATAATACGAACAACTTGACCTATTAGCGGAATCGAATCATCTTCGTTCAACAACGATCACCTTCACTTAGGCTATAGTTTATATGGCTACCTTTTAGATGATGTCCCAAAGGTCCGGTAAAGACGTATTATCGAACTTCTTCGTACTCTTTATCCACCCTTAGAACAACTAAAAATAGGAAAAAGGTTTACTCACTTTTCATCCTGTGTCACTTTATTATGAAGTAATACACGTTTATGCGTATGTTACTCTCGACTAATTATAACTTTTAACAATTAGAATTGCATCCCTCGTGCGCTTAATTACAGTTAAGATGCTTATTTTTCAATTTTTGACTGAATATCTTGAAATACTTCATCAATATCCTTATCTCCATTGACAGTTACAAGATATCCTCTATCCTCGTAAAAATCCAATAACGGTTTGGTTTGCTCCATATTTACAGATAAACGAGTTTTCACCGTATCGGCTTTATCATCATCACGTTGGATTAATTGTGAACCATCCTTATCACAGACCCCATCTTCCTTAGGCGGGTTATAAACTACATGATAAGTTGCTCCGCATGTCGGACAAATTCTACGACCAGTTAGACGCTCCACTAATTTTTCTTCCGGTACATCTACATGAAGTACGTAATCAATGGATTGATCCATATCTTGCAATAAGTCCTGTAAGGCTTCTGCTTGAGCGATTGTCCTTGGAAAACCATCTAATAGGAAGCCATTCTTACAATCATCCTTACCCAAGCGTTCTCTGACAATCCCAATCGTAACTTCATCTGGAACAAGTTCGCCTTGATCCATATATTCTTTTGCTTTCTTTCCTAGGTCTGTTCCCTCTTTAATAGCTAAACGGAACATATCTCCTGTTGAAATATGAGGGATGTTATATTTTTCATTTATTTTCTCAGCCTGCGTACCTTTACCAGCACCTGGCAGACCCATTAAAATCAAGTTCAACAATTTTCCCCTCGCTCTCATTGTCAGCAAAAATTACTTTATAAACCCTTTGTAGTGACGCTTTACCAACTGACTTTCCAATTGTTTCATCGTTTGCAGGGCAACACCTACAACGATAAGTAAGCTTGTGCCGCCAATTTGTATAGACGCAGGTAGATCGGCTATTCCACCTAGGGCGATTGGTAGTACAGATACAGCTGCTAAAAACAGCGCGCCTACGAATGTTAAACGATATAAGACTCTTGTCAAATACGTTTCCGTATTCTTACCAGGACGAATGCCCGGAATGTAGCCACCTTGTTTTTGTAAATTCTCAGCCATTTGTTCAGGATTCACTTGAACAAATGTATAGAAATAAGTGAAAGCAATAATTAATGCTACATAAATAACCATACCTGTTGGCTGCGTATAATCGAATATACGTTGAATTGTTGCTGCAATCTGATTACCTTCAAAGAAACTGGCAACCGTACTAGGTGCCATGATAAATGCAATCGCGAAAATGACTGGAATTACCCCAGCAGCATTTACTTTTAACGGTAAATGTGTAGAGTGCCCGCCAACTGGAGAGCGATTTACAAGTTTTTTGGCATATTGTATAGGTATTTTTCGCAATGCCTGTTGAATGAAAATTACTCCAACTGTCACTGCTACAACTACCAAAGCAATTAAGGCAACAATAACAATGTTAATAAACAAATCATCACCAGGATTTATAAAATACTGGCTGTATAATTGTTTAATTCCATTCGGTACTGCTGCTACGATACCTGCAAAAATAATGATGGAAATTCCGTTACCTACTCCATTAGCAGTGATTTGTTCACCTAACCACATCAGGAATGCAGTTCCACTTGTTAACACAATAGCAATAACAAGAAACTTCATTATTCCAGGGTCAGCAATTAGCAAACCACCTGCCATCGCATTAAAGCCAATAGACATTGCAATTGCTTGGATAAACGCAAGGACAATCGTACCGTAACGCGTAACCTGCGCTAATTTCTTTCGGCCTGCATCCCCTTGCTTTTTCCATTCAGCAAATTTGGGTACAACATCCATCTGCAATAATTGCATAATAATTGATGCCGTAATATAAGGCATAATTCCCATGGCAAAAATGGAGAAGTTTTGTAAGGCTCCCCCACCAAATGTATTCAGAAATCCAAATACGTTTTGCTGGTTCATCAATTGATCGATTGCTAGCTTATCTGTAAATGGCACAGGAATAAATGTGCCTAGACGGAAGACAACCAACATCAATAATGTGAAAATTATTTTCCGCCTAATGTCACCTACGCGCATAAAATTGGAGATTGTACGGAACATTAAATCACCTCTGTTTTACCGCCCGCTGCCTCTATTGCTTCTTTCGCTGAAGCAGAGAACTTGTGAGCTTTTACTGTTAGTTTCTTTTCGATAGCACCATTGCCAAGTACTTTAATACCGGCTTTAAGTTTGCTTACGACACCTTCTTCCAGTAATAGCTCAGGTGTAATTTCTGTGCCGTCTTCAAAACGATTTAAAGTATCCAGGTTTACAATTGCAAATTCTTTACGGTGAATGTTTGTAAATCCTCGTTTTGGCAGACGTTGAAATAGTGGCATTTGACCACCTTCAAAGCCCGGACGAGTTCCACCGCCAGAACGTGCTTTTTGACCTTTATGTCCACGACCGGATGTTTTACCGTTACCTGATGACATACCACGACCTACACGATTACGATTTTTACGTGTACCTTCTGCAGCCTTCAATTCATGAAGTTTCATGCGAGCACCTCCTCTTTACGCTAATTTCGTATTTAAACTTCTTTAACCGCTATTAAATGAGATACTTTATTAACCATACCACGAAGAGCTGGCGTATCTTCATGAACAACAGATTGACGAATTTTTTTAAGTCCTAGTGCTTGAACAGTTTTCTTTTGACCTTCTGTTCCACCAATAACACTGCGCGTGAGGGTGATTTCTAGTTTTTTAGACATAACAGTTCCCTCCTTATCCTAACAGTTCTTCTACAGACTTCCCGCGTAGTTTTGCTACGTCTTCTGCACGCTTCAAGTTTGTTAGTCCATTCAATGTTGCACGAATCATATTAATTGGTGTATTTGAACCTAGTGATTTAGTTAGTATATCACCTACACCAGCAAGTTCCAAGATGGCACGAACTGGGCCACCAGAGATAACTCCTGTACCTTCTGCAGCTGGTTTTAATAATACATTACCAGAACCAAATTGACCATGAATTTCATGCGGAATTGTGGTTCCAACGATCGGTACTGTAATTAAATTTTTCTTAGCATCGTCAACTGCTTTTTTAATTGCTTCTGGTACCTCTTGCGCTTTTCCTGTACCAAAACCTACATGACCATTCTTATCTCCGACTACAACTAGAGCTGCGAAACGGAAACGACGTCCACCCTTTACAACTTTTGCAACACGGTTGACCGTAACAACGCGTTCTTCTAGATCTAATTTGTTCGGATCAATGTTTTTACTCATGTATGTCCCTCCTTTATCGATTAAAATTCAAGACCTGCTTCTCTTGCAGCGTCTGCTAAAGCCTTCACACGACCATGATAAAGGTAGCCTCCGCGATCAAATACAACCGATTTGTAACCTTTATCCTGAGCGCGTTTAGCGATCATTTCTCCGACCTGCTTTGCTGCTTCTACATTACTTGTAGATTCAACATTAATTTCGTTGTCTTTCGTTGAAGCACTTGCAACAGTAGATCCATTGAGATCATCAATTAATTGTACATAGATGTGTTTATTTGAACGATATACGTTTAAACGAGGACGCTCCTGTGTACCAAAAAGACTCTTACGTACACGTGCATGTCTTCTTTTACGTATAACATTTTTGTCAGGTTTTGTAATCATTTAGGTCACTCCTTTCTGCTCCCTAACTATTCTTACTTAGCAGTTTTACCTTCTTTACGACGTACGTATTCACCTTCGTAACGAATACCTTTACCTTTATACGGTTCTGGCGGACGAATTGCTCTAATATTAGAAGCAACCGCTCCAACCAACTCTTTATCAATACCTTTAACAATAACTTGTGTGTTTTTTGGTACATCAATTTCGATACCGTCAACAGGGTCTAATTCAACAGGATGTGAGTAACCAGCGTTAATCACTACTTTGTTACCTTGTTTTTGCGCACGGTAACCAACCCCGATAATTTCAAGAGACTTCTCAAATCCTTTACTTACTCCTTCAACCATGTTGTTGATAAGGCTTCGAGTAGTACCGTGTAATGCGCGGTGGTCTTTGTGATCACTTGGACGCTCTAGCGTAATCACATTATCCTCCATATTAACTTTAATATCTGGATGTAGATTTCGTGTTAACTCACCTTTAGGTCCTTTAACTGAAACAGCATTACCTTCCAGTTTAACTTCTACACCTTGGGGAATTTCAATCGGTTTAAGTCCTATACGAGACATTCCATGCACCTCCTCATCATTAAATAATCAATTACCAGACATATGCAAGTACTTCGCCACCAACTGCTTGAGAACGCGCTTCTTTGTCTGAAAGCACTCCTTTAGAAGTTGAAACGATAGCAATACCTAATCCGTTAAGTACACGTGGTACCTCATTAGCTTTTGCGTAAACACGTAAACCTGGTTTACTAATTCGTTTTATACCTGTAATAACTCGCTCTTCGTTTGTACCGTATTTAAGGAAAATACGCAGAACGCCTTGCTTGTTATCTTCAACAAGCTCATAGTCAGAAACAAAACCTTCACGTTTCAAGATATCAGCGATCTCTTTTTTGATTGTAGAAGCCGGAAGCTCTAACTTTTCATGTTTTACCATGTTAGCATTACGAATACGAGTTAGCATATCTGCGATTGGATCTGTCATAACCATTAATCATTACCTCCTTCCCGAATCGGGGTTTACCAGCTTGCTTTTTTGACACCAGGAATTTGACCTTTATAGGCAAGTTCACGGAAACAAATACGGCAAAGTTTAAATTTACGGATTACAGAATGTGGACGGCCACAACGTTCACAACGTGTATATTCACGTACTTGGTACTTTTGTGGACGTTTTTGTTTTGCAATCATTGATTTTTTAGCCACTATTTTCCCTCCTTGTATTAGCTCTTTCGTTTACTTTTGGAAAGGCATGCCTAGCTGAGCCAGAAGTTCACGAGCTTCTTCGTCAGTATTGGAGCTTGTTACGATAACAATATCCATACCACGTACTTTGTTAACTTTATCATAGTTAATTTCTGGGAAAATTAGTTGTTCTTTAACACCTAATGTGTAGTTTCCACGACCATCAAAAGCTTTTTTAGAAATACCACGGAAGTCACGTACACGTGGAAGTGATACTGCAATTAGCTTTTGAAGAAATTCGTACATACGCTCACCGCGAAGGGTTACTTTAGCACCGATTGGCATTCCTTCACGGAGACGGAAACCAGCGATAGATTTCTTTGCACGAGTTATCATTGGCTTTTGACCAGAAATTAATGAAAGCTCTTCGACAGCGTTATCCAAAGCTTTTGAGTTCTGTACTGCATCACCAACACCCATGTTGATGACAATCTTCTCGATTGCTGGTACTTGCATCACAGATTCATAGTTAAATTTATTCATCAAAGATGGTACTATTTCATCTTGGTATTTATTTTTAAGTTGATTCATCATGTCGCCCTCCTTTCGCTGAACCTATTTATCTAATGCTTCACCGGATTTTTTAGCGATGCGGACTTTCTTTCCATCACGTACTTCATGCCCAACACGAGTTGGTTCACCGGATTTAGGATCTATCGGCATTACGTTAGAAACATGGATTGGTGCTTCTTGATTAAGAATACCGCCCTGCGGGTTTTCTTGAGAAGGTTTGGCATGTTTTTTAATCATATTAATTCCTTCAACTAGCACACGATCCTTTTTCGGGTATGCTTCTAAGATAGTACCTTCTTTTCCACGGTCTTTGCCGGAAATTACTTTAACTTTATCACCTTTTTTTACATGCATGCTTAACGCACCTCCTAACAAGGCTAATTTTTAGCTTATAATACTTCTGGAGCAAGAGATACGATTTTCATGAATTTTGCATCACGTAATTCACGTGCGACTGGTCCGAAGATACGAGTTCCTCTTGGACTTTTATCATCACGGATGATTACCGCTGCATTTTCATCAAAACGAATATATGACCCATCTTTACGGCGTGCACCAGACTTCGAACGAACAATAACAGCTTTAACAACGTCACCTTTTTTGACAACGCCTCCTGGTGTTGCTTCTTTTACAGTACATACAATAACATCACCGATATTAGCTGTTTTACGTCCTGATCCACCCAATACTTTAATGGTTAGCAATTCACGAGCACCAGAGTTATCTGCGACTTTCAAACGAGTTTCTTGTTGAATCATATCGCTGTGACCTCCCTTCGGATCTTCCTTAGCGAACTATATTATATAATTACCGCTTCTTCAACAACTTCAACTAGACGAAAACGCTTAGTAGCTGATAGCGGACGAGTTTCCATGATACTTACAATGTCACCAGTTTTAGCCTGGTTATTTTCATCATGTGCTTTTAACTTTTTAGAGTATTTTACACGTTTGCCGTATAGCTTGTGGAACTTATACGTTTCAACTAAAACAGTAATTGTTTTATCCATTTTATCGGAAACAACACGGCCTGTGTATACTTTACGATTATTACGTTCAGTCATATCGAGGCTAACCTCCTCTTCAATTTTCTAGTTATTTACGCTTAATTCACGTTGACGTACTACAGTTTTCATACGTGCAATTGACTTTCTAACTTCACGAATGCGTGCAGTGTTTTCCAATTGGCCTGTTGCAAGTTGGAAGCGTAAATTAAATAGTTCTTCTTTTAACGATTTAACTTTTTGTTCAATTTCGGCAGTGGTTAGTTCTCTAATTTCATTAGCCTTCATTGCTTTCACCACCAATTTCTTCACGTTTTACAAACTTAGTTTTGATCGGAAGTTTATGAGAAGCAAGACGCAACGCTTCGCGAGCAACCTCTTCTGATACACCTGCGATTTCAAACATAATTTTCCCTGGCTTAACTACTGCTACCCATCCTTCAGGAGCACCTTTACCGGAACCCATTCGAACCTCTAGGGGTTTTGCAGTGTATGGTTTGTCTGGGAAGATTTTAATCCAAACCTTACCGCCACGTTTCATGTAACGAGTCATTGCAATACGAGCAGCCTCGATTTGACGGCTAGTAATCCATGAAGCTTCTGTTGCTTGCAGACCAAATTCACCGAAAGCTACTGTTGTGCCGCCTTTAGCTTGGCCTCTCATTTTACCACGATGTTGTCTACGATATTTCACACGTTTAGGCATTAACATAATGCATTGCCCCCTTCCTTATTTTTCTGATTTAGTTGGAAGGACTTCTCCACGGTAAATCCACACTTTTACACCTAATTTACCATAGGTTGTATCAGCTTCTGCTGTACCATAGTCTATATCAGCACGTAAAGTGTGTAGTGGTACTGTTCCTTCACTATAATGTTCCGCACGAGCGATATCTGCTCCGCCAAGACGTCCAGATACTTGTGTTTTAATCCCTTTTGCTCCAGCGCGCATTGCACGTTGAATGGTTTGTTTTTGAGCACGACGGAATGAAATACGGTTTTCTAATTGACGAGCAATATTTTCAGCAACTAATGTTGCATCGATATCGACTTTTTTGATTTCTACGATATTGATATGAACTCGTTTGCCTGTAAGGCTGTTCAATGATTTACGTAGTGCTTCTACTTCTGACCCGCCTTTACCAATTACCATACCTGGTTTACCAGTATGAATCGTAATGTTCACGCGGTTTGCTGCACGTTCTATTTCGATCGAAGAAACAGCAGCAATTTTTAAGCGGTTTTCAAGATATTCTCTAATTTTAATATCTTCGTGTAGTAAGTCTGCATAGTCCTTGCCTGCGTACCATTTAGACTCCCAGTCTTTAATAATACCGACGCGAAGACCTGTTGGATTTACTTTTTGACCCACTGACTATCCCTCCTTCTTTTCTGTTACCACAACTGTGATGTGGCTTGTGCGCTTGTTAATTCTGCTTGCACGTCCTTGTGCACGTGGACGGAAACGTTTCAATGTAGCACCTTCGTTTACGAATGCTTCCGAAACTACTAGATTGTCTGTATCCATTTCGTAGTTATGCTCTGCATTAGCGATCGCAGAGTTTAAAACTTTTTCTACGACTGGAGAAGCACCGCGCTGTGTATGGCGTAAAATCGCAATTGCTTCACCAATATTTTTTCCTCGAATAAGATCAACGACTAAACGTACTTTACGAGGAGCAATACGAACCGATTTCGCAACGGCTTTAGCTTGCATGTTGTGTGCCTCCTCTCATTAGCGTTTTGTTTTCTTATCATCGCCGGCATGCCCTTTGTAAGTGCGTGTTGGCGCGAATTCTCCTAATTTGTGTCCGACCATGTCTTCTGTAATATATACTGGAACATGTTTACGTCCGTCATAAACAGCAATCGTATGTCCGACAAAAGTAGGGAATATAGTAGAGCGACGAGACCAAGTCTTTACTACTTGTTTTTTATCGCCTTCATTTAAAACTTCAATCTTTTTCATCAGATGGTCATCTGCAAAAGGTCCTTTTTTCAAACTGCGACCCATGGATAAACCTCCTTTCGCACTTGAGAGACGGGTAATTTTTCCCGCCACAGTTTTCGTTTATTTTTTACGCTTACGAACGATATATTTATCAGACGGCTTGTTGCGTTTACGTGTTTTATATCCAAGGGTTGGTTTACCCCAAGGTGACATTGGTGATTTACGTCCGATTGGCGCACGTCCTTCACCACCACCGTGTGGGTGATCATTCGGGTTCATAACAGATCCACGTACAGTTGGGCGCTTGCCTAACCAACGAGAACGTCCTGCTTTACCAACACGAACAAGCTCATGTTCGATGTTACCAACTTGACCTACAGTAGCACGACAAGTAGATAATACTAAACGAACTTCTCCTGATGCTAAACGAACCAATGTGTACTTCTCTTCACGTCCAAGGATTTGAGCTTCAGCACCAGCTGAACGAGCAAGCTGTCCGCCGCGTCCTGGCTTTAATTCAACATTGTGAATGATCGTACCAACTGGAATATTTGCTAGTGGTAGAGCATTTCCTAATTTAATATCAGCACCTTCGCCAGATTCAATTTCCTGACCTACTTTGATTCCTTTTGGTGCTAGAATATAACGTTTTTCACCATCAGCATAATGAATTAATGCAATATTAGCTGAACGGTTCGGATCATATTCAACAGTAGCAACGCGTCCTGGTATACCATCTTTATCACGTTTGAAATCGATGATACGGTATTGACGCTTATGGCCGCCACCTTGATGACGAACAGTTAATTTCCCTTGATTATTACGACCACCACGTTTGTAAAGCGGGCTTAAAAGGGATTTTTCTGGCGTATCTGTGGTGATTTCTGCAAAATCAGATACGGACATATTACGTCTACCATTTGACGTCGGTTTGAACTTTTTAATCGCCATCTTGTTTTCCCTCCTTCACAAAATTCTTTTGTTATGCTTCAAAGAAGTCTAGTTCTTTACTATCTTCTGAAAGCTGTACGATAGCTTTTTTGCGGTCTGAACGATACCCACCGTAACGTCCCATTCGCTTGAATTTACCTTTTAAGTTCATTGTGTTTACTTTTTCTACTTTCACTCCAAAAACTAGTTCAACAGCGTTTTTAATTTCTGTTTTGTTAGCTTTAGGGCTTACTTCAAACGTGTATTTCTTTTCTGCCATTAAATCAGCTGAGTTCTCAGTGATGACAGGGCGCTTAATAATATCACGTGGATCTTTCATTATGCAAGCACCTCCCCTGCTTTTTCAGCTGCATCCTTCGTTAGGATCAGCTTGTCATGTCCAAGCAAGTCTAGAATATTTAGCTCTTCTACAGTTAGAACATTAACAGATTGCAAGTTGTTTGCTGAGCGGATAACTGACTCATCTTTTTCAGAAACTACAATCAATGCTTTTGTATCAACATTCAATGCATCTAGCATCTTAACTATTTCTTTCGTTTTTGGAGTATCCATTACGATACTTTCCAAAACTACAAGGTTATCTTCGTTTACCTTTGAAGATAGTGCAGATTTTAGCGCTAGACGACGGACTTTCTTTGGTAATTTGTAGCTATAGCTGCGCGGTGTTGGTCCGAATACAGTTCCACCGCCAACCCATTGTGGAGAACGAATAGAACCTTGACGTGCACGACCAGTTCCTTTTTGACGCCATGGTTTACGACCACCACCACGTACTTCAGAACGGTTTTTTACCGCATGCGTACCTTGACGTAAAGACGCACGTTGCATTACTACTGCTTCATGTAAAACATGTGTGTTTGGTTCAATGCCGAATACAGAATCATTTAATTCCATATCACCAGCTTTTGTACCGTCTTGTTTTAATAGTGCTACTTTAGGCATGACATATCCTCCCTTCGTGTGTATGATTAGTTAGCCTTAATTGCACTCGTGATTTTTACGAATGATTTTTTTGCACCTGGAACATTACCTTTGACTAAAAGTAGATTGCGTTCTTCATCTACATTGACAATTTCTAGGTTTTGAATCGTTACTTGATCGCCACCCATACGCCCTGGAAGTGGTCTTCCTTTAAATACACGCATTGGGTCAACAGCACCTAGAGAACCCGGGCTTCTGTGGTAATGAGATCCATGGGACATTGGGCCACGTTGTTGGTTGTGACGCTTAATGGAACCTTGGAATCCTTTCCCTTTTGTTGTACCAGTTACATCGATTTTATCTCCAGCTTCAAAAACATTAACGCTGATTTCTTGACCTACTTCATATTCATCAAGATTTGCGTTACGGATTTCACGAACGTAGCGCTTAGGGGTTGTGTTTGCTTTTTCAGCATGACCTTTTTCCGCTTTGTTAGTACGTGATTCCTTCGCATCAGCAAAACCGAGTTGTAGCGCTTCGTAACCATCATTCTCTAACGTTCTTTTTTGCAATACCACATTTGGCTCAGCTTGAATAACTGTAACAGGGATTAACTCTCCAGTTTCAGAAAATAGCTGAGTCATGCCGATTTTACGACCTAAGATTCCTTTCGTCATCCGTTACACCTCCTATTTAAAACAAAAATTATAGTTTGATTTCGATATCTACACCAGATGGTAAGTCAAGACGCATTAGTGAATCAACTGTTTGTGGTGTAGGATTAACAATGTCGATTAGACGCTTATGTGTACGCATTTCGAATTGTTCACGTGAATCCTTATATTTATGAACCGCACGTAGTACAGTGTAAACTGATTTTTCTGTAGGTAGCGGAATTGGACCAGACACATTTGCACCTGAACGCTTCGCAGTATCTACAATTTTCTCAGCTGATTGATCTAGAATACGGTGATCATAAGCTTTTAAACGGATTCTGATTTTTTCTTTTGCCATTATTTTCCCTCCTTTTTCGCCCATATTTGTATAGACATACTCCACGGAAATTTCTTAACAACCAGCCATGGCAAAGGGGCCGGGTGTGCCAACAACCTTCCGTTTCATCGCCTCTGATGACCAACATTATTATTATATAGAAAAAAACTGGTCAATGCAACCCTTTATACATAAATTCTAGGGAATTGCACATCTATGTATTATACGTGTTCTAGCTAGTGATTTCAAGGGATTATACTAAAATAAAACTGGAAAATCGCAGAAATTCTAGCTATTACAGTTTAAAATATTATAAGATTCATCTATTTCATTATTATTAGATTTACTATTTAACGGTTCATCATATAAAAAAACAAAGCACAGATAGCGTCGTCACGCCAGCTGTGCTTTATATTATAGCATTAATTATTTTTCAATTGAAGTTACAACACCAGATCCAACAGTACGTCCGCCTTCACGGATAGAGAAGCGAGTACCATCTTCAATAGCGATTGGTGAAATAAGCTCAACACTCATTTCGATGTTATCTCCAGGCATAACCATTTCAGTACCCTCTGGAAGTGTAATAACACCTGTTACGTCAGTAGTACGGAAATAGAATTGTGGACGATAGTTTGCGAAGAATGGCGTATGACGTCCACCTTCTTCTTTAGATAGAACATAAACTTCTGATTTAAATTTAGTGTGTGGAGTAATAGAGCCTGGTTTAGCAAGCACCTGTCCACGATTGATTTCTTCACGAGCAACACCACGTAGAAGTGCACCAATGTTGTCTCCAGCTTCAGCATAGTCAAGAAGCTTACGGAACATTTCCACACCAGTTACAGTAGTTTTCTCAGCTTTTTCGTTTAGACCGATGATTTCAACCTCATCACCAACACGTACTTCACCACGTTCAACACGACCAGTGGCAACTGTACCGCGTCCAGTGATAGAGAATACGTCCTCAACAGGCATCATGAATGGTTTGTCTTTGTCACGATCTGGAGTTGGGATATACTCGTCAACAGCATTCATTAGTTCAACGATTTTTTCTTCGTATTCTGCATCTCCTTCAATTGCTTTAAGAGCAGAACCTTTGATTACTGGTACATCATCACCAGGAAAATCGTATTCTGTTAATAGATCACGAACTTCCATTTCTACAAGTTCTAGTAATTCTTCATCGTCTACCATATCTGTTTTGTTAAGGAATACAACGATTGAAGGTACTCCAACGTTTTTAGAAAGTAAGATATGCTCACGAGTTTGTGGCATTGGACCATCTGCAGCAGATACTACTAGGATAGCTCCGTCCATTTGAGCAGCACCAGTGATCATGTTTTTAACATAGTCAGCGTGACCTGGGCAGTCAACGTGTGCGTAGTGACGAGTATCTGTTTCATATTCTACGTGGGAAGTTGCAATTGTGATTCCACGTTCTTTTTCTTCTGGTGCGTTATCGATTTGGTCATAAGCCATTTCCGTACCTTTACCAGATTTTTTATGCATTACAATTGTAATTGCAGCAGTTAATGTAGTTTTACCATGGTCAACGTGTCCAATTGTACCAACGTTTACGTGACTTTTAGAGCGATCGAACTTTTCTTTAGCCATTTATAGTTCCTCCTTTAAATAAGTAAAAGTGTTTTTTGTAATTTTATGATGTGCAAAGAAACAATGATAGACATCATTTCTTTGCCTTCAATACAAGTTATACTTTAGATTTATCAAAAAATCAATTATTCACCAGCATTTTTCTTAATAATTTCTTCAGAAATACTCTTCGGTACTTCTTCATAATGGTCAAAATGCATAGTGAATGTTCCGCGTCCTTGTGTGTTCGAACGTAACGCAGTTGCGTAACCGAACATTTCAGATAGAGGCACAAATCCTCTCACAACTTGAAGAGGTCCACGTGCTTCCATTCCTTCCACACGACCACGACGAGAGGTAACATCTCCCATAATATCTCCCATGTATTCTTCTGGGATAACAATTTCAACCTTAGCAATTGGCTCTAGTAAAACAGGGTTACATTTGTTCTTAGCTGCTTTCAAAGCCATGGATGCCGCAATCTTAAATGCCATTTCGTTAGAGTCAACGTCATGGTAGCTTCCATCATATAATGTAGCTTTTATATCAATTAGTGGGTAACCGGCTAATACACCATTTTCCATTGATTCTTCAATTCCAGCTTCAACAGAAGGGATGTATTCACGTGGTACAACACCACCAACAATTTTGTTTTCAAATTCGAATCCAGCGCCTTCTTCGTTTGGTTCGAATTTAACCCATACGTGACCATATTGACCGCGTCCACCAGACTGACGTACGAATTTACCTTCGACTTCAGCAGATGCACGGAACGTTTCACGGTAAGCAACTTGAGGGGCACCAACATTTGCTTCTACTTTAAACTCACGCTTTAATCGGTCAACAATGATATCTAGGTGAAGCTCACCCATACCTGAAATAATTGTTTGGCCGGTTTCTTCGTTTGTTTCCGTTTTAAACGTTGGATCCTCTTCAGCAAGCTTAGCTAAAGCAATACCCATTTTATCTTGGTCTGCTTTTGTCTTCGGTTCAATAGCTACGCCAATTACTGGTGTTGGGAAGTCCATTGACTCAAGAATGACTAAATCCTTTTCATCACATAGAGTGTCACCAGTAGTTGTGTCTTTCAAACCAACAGCTGCTGCGATCTCACCAGAGTATACGCGAGAAATCTCTTCACGGGAATTTGCGTGCATTTGCAGGATACGTCCTACACGTTCACGCTTATCCTTTACAGAGTTTTTCACATAGGAACCTGAATCTAATGTTCCAGAATATACGCGGAAGAAAGTAAGCTTACCAACATAAGGGTCTGTCATTACTTTAAATGCTAAAGCAGAGAACGGTGCATTATCATCAGAAGGACGAGTTACCTTCTCTTCTGTTCGAGGAACGATACCCTCAATTGCAGCAACGTCTGTTGGAGCAGGTAGATAATCAAGTACACCATCAAGCATTAACTGAACACCTTTGTTTTTGAAAGCTGAACCAGCATATACTGGGTAAAATTCTACATTCAATGTAGCTTGACGAATTGCTGCTTTCAGTTCATCGTTAGAGATTTCTTCTCCTTCTAGATACTTCATCATCAATTCTTCATCAAGCTCAGATACAGCTTCGATCAAGCTGCCGCGTAGCTCTTCTGCTTTTTCTTTATACTCATCAGGAATGTCACGAGCCTCAGCACGAGTTCCCAAATCATCCTCATAAAAGAATGCTTCCATCGTGATTAGGTCAATGATTCCTTCAAAGTTATCTTCAGCACCGATTGGTAACTGAACAGGATGTGCATTTGCACCTAAACGCTCTTTTAGCGTACCTGTTGAGTAAAGGAAATCTGCACCAATTTTATCCATTTTATTAATGAATACGATTCTTGGTACACCATAGGTTGTTGCTTGACGCCATACTGTTTCAGTTTGTGGCTCAACACCAGATTGAGCATCAAGTACTGTTACTGCTCCGTCAAGCACGCGTAGGGAACGTTCAACCTCTACAGTGAAGTCTACGTGACCCGGTGTATCAATAATATTGATACGATGTTCTTTCCATGCAGCAGTTGTTGCAGCGGAAGTAATTGTAATTCCACGCTCTTGCTCCTGCTCCATCCAGTCCATTTGCGAAGCACCTTCGTGTGTTTCACCAATTTTATGAATACGTCCTGTATAGAAAAGAATACGCTCAGTAGTAGTGGTCTTACCTGCATCAATGTGTGCCATAATACCAATATTACGCGTCTTTTCCAAGGAGAACTCTCTAGCCATGTATTCTTCTCCTTCCTAGCTTGGGTTTGTTTTATCTTACCAGCGATAGTGAGCGAATGCTTTGTTCGCTTCTGCCATTTTGTGCATTTCTTCGCGTTTTTTAACGGAAGCACCTGTATTATTAGAAGCATCTAAGATTTCATTTGCTAGTCGTTCTTCCATTGTTTTCTCTCCGCGTAGACGAGAGTAGTTTACAATATAACGAAGTCCTAATGCTTGACGACGTTCTGGGCGTACTTCCATCGGTACTTGGTAGTTTGAACCACCAACACGACGAGCACGTACTTCTAGCACCGGCATTACATTCTTCATTGCCTGTTCAAAAACTTCCATTGCATTTTGTCCGCTTCTTTCAGAAACTAATTCAAATGCATTGTAAAGTATTTTTTGCGCTTTACCTCTTTTTCCGTCAATCATGATCTGGTTGATTAAACGAGTCACTAGTTTGGATTTATAAAGTGGATCTGGCAAGACATCGCGTTTAGGTACTGGTCCTTTACGTGGCATATGTCCTTCCTCCTTTCTTCTATTTGAATGAGTTAATCAGTTACTTATTGCTTCGGTTTTTTGGTACCGTATTTAGAACGACCTTGTTGACGTCCTTCAACACCCGCAGTGTCTAGCGCACCACGAACAATGTGATAGCGAACACCAGGTAAGTCTTTAACACGACCTCCACGTAGAAGTACAACACTGTGCTCCTGAAGGTTGTGACCAATTCCAGGGATATATGCAGTTACTTCCATATTGTTAGATAGACGTACACGAGCATATTTACGAAGTGCTGAATTCGGCTTCTTAGGTGTTAGTGTACC
Source organism: Virgibacillus sp. M23 (assembly GCF_034190895.1). Lineage (NCBI taxonomy): Bacteria > Bacillati > Bacillota > Bacilli > Caryophanales > Bacillaceae > Virgibacillus > Virgibacillus sp. M23. The sequence goes on from NZ_JAWDHA010000017.1 coordinate 40,660, forward strand.
AACACGAGTACATACCCCACGTTTTTGTGGTGAGTTTTGGTCCGTTAGTTTCTTCTTAAAACTATTGTACCCTTTGTTAAGTGCTGGAGAGTCAGACTTCTTTGGTTTGCTTACGCGTCCTTTGCGTACAAGCTGGTTAATAGTAGGCATTGTATTTTCCTCCCTTCATAATCTATATCATCTGTTTAGCTAATGTTTTGCGCGGGGTTTGTAATCCCACACATCCAGGTGGTTCATCTTTTGGCAAAAAACAAAGCTTCAACGAAAGATTCGCTAAAACTATTCATGCTTTACTGCTGCGGTTGATGCACCTACCTCTATGCCACATGCAACTCCAAGTTTTTTCTTGGAATCTACATACTGACAAGGGATGCCAAGCTCCTTAGCCAAACTTACGACTTTTTGTGTCATATGTTGATCAGCATCATCAGCAATAAACACTTCACTTATTTCACCATTTTTCATGGCTTTAAGTGTCTGCTTTGTTCCGATAATTATTCGTGATTGAACTTGCATTACTTTTTCATAAGACATTTCATATCCTCCAAAGTAACAAGTATAATCGGAAGCACCTTGAATATTCTATCACTCACATTTTTTAATGTCAATATCAAATAGATATTTTTGCACTTCCGATTTAAGATCACTTGTCCTATTGAATACTGTATAAGCTTGGCTTTCACATCAAAACAACAGTTCAGTTAAAATGTGAAAGCCTGTTTATTTATTGTACAGTTTCTGTTTCTTCTACTTCTTCCACTTCAATTGGCTCATCTAAGCCAGGCTTTACTCTTCGGTAGCGTTGCATTCCTGTACCAGCAGGAACAAGCTTACCGATAATGACATTCTCTTTCAGACCCAATAACTCATCACGCTTACCTTTGATTGCTGCATCTGTAAGTACCCTAGTGGTTTCTTGGAAAGATGCTGCAGATAAGAACGAATCTGTTTCAAGAGAGGCTTTTGTAATACCAAGTAATACAGGTTTACCAATAGCTGGCTGGTAGCCCTCTTTAAGCACTGTATGGTTGGCGTCTCTGAACTGATGGATTTCTAATAAAGAACCTGGTAACACATCGGTGTCTCCGGAATCCACCACTCGGATTTTGCGAAGCATTTGACGTACCATAACTTCCACGTGCTTGTCACCGATTTCTACCCCTTGCATTCGGTATACTCGTTGAACTTCACGTAGCAAGTAATCTTGTACGCCTTCCACTCCTCGAATGCGCAATAAATCTTTCGGATCAATAGAACCCTCTGTAAGCTCTTGACCAGCGGCAATTTCGTCCCCAACCGTTACCTTCATTCGAGCATTATAAGGAACAGCGTAGGAACGTTGTTCTACATCACCTTGAATAACGATCTCTTGCTTATCTTTCACTTCTTTAACTTCTAGAACGGTTCCGAATATCTCACTGATGACCGCTTGCCCTTTCGGATTACGCGCTTCAAATAATTCTTGAATACGTGGTAAACCTTGTGTAATATCGTCTCCGGCAACCCCACCCGTATGGAATGTACGCATCGTTAACTGGGTTCCTGGCTCACCAATAGACTGGGCAGCAATAATTCCAACAGCTTCTCCGACTTCTACATCGGCACCTGTTGCTAGGTTACGTCCATAACATTTTTGACAGACACCATGTTTCGTGTTACATGTAAACGCACTGCGAATCGTTACTTCTTCGATTCCAGCTTCCGTTATTTGTTTTGCTTGATCCTCTGAAATTAAATGATCAGCTTCAACAATTACTTCGTTGGTTTCAGGATGTTTTACTGAATAGAAAGCTGTACGTCCGATTAATCGATCAATTAATGGCTCGATCATTTCGGTTCCATCTGTTAAAGCAGCTACTTTTAAGCCGCGATCTGTACCACAGTCTGCCTCACGTACAATAACATCCTGCGCCACATCCACAAGACGACGAGTTAGGTAACCAGAGTCAGCTGTTTTCAGCGCTGTATCCGCTAGACCTTTACGTGCACCGTGTGTAGAAATAAAGTATTCTAGAACGGTTAAGCCTTCACGGAAGCTTGACTTGATCGGTAATTCAATAATCTTACCAGCTGGGTTGGCCATTAGTCCACGCATACCCGCCAGCTGCGTAAAGTTAGAAGCATTACCCCTTGCACCAGAATCACTCATCATAAAGATAGGGTTTCTGTTACTTAGTGAGTGCATCAGCTTATCCTGAATGGTGTCTTTTGCTTGTGACCAAACGGCAATGACGCGATCATATCTTTCATCTTCCGTAATAAGACCTCTGCGGAATTGTTTCAAGACATTATCAACTTTTTTCTGTGCCTCATCTAAGATTTCCTCTTTTTCTGGAAGTACAACAATATCTGAAATACCAACTGTCATACCAGCTTTCGTTGAATAACTAAAACCAAGATCCTTCATTCGATCTAACATCTTTGAAGTTTCACTAATCTTAAACCGTTTAAAGACTTCTGCGATAATATCGCCAAGGAAGCCTTTCTTAAATGGCTTAATGATATCTCGAGATTGAATTACTTCCTTTACATTAGTTCCACGTTCTACAAAGTACATTTCCGGGGTGCGATCCTCTAGATTCACCTTTGTAGGTTCATTAATATACGGGAACGAATCAGGTAAAATTTCATTAAAGATTAATTTACCAACGGTTGTAATTAATAACTGTGACTTCTGTTCTTCAGAGAATGTTACGTTATTTAAATTGGATGCGTGTACCGCAACTCTTGTATGCAAATGTACATACCCGTTTTGGTAAGATAATAAAGCTTCATTCAGATCATTAAATATCGTACCTTCTCCGACTGCATTTTCACGTTCCAGCGTAAGATAATAGTTTCCTAATACCATATCTTGTGATGGTGTAACTACCGGTTTTCCATCTTTAGGGTTTAAAATATTTTGCGCTGCAAGCATCAAAATACGAGCCTCTGCTTGCGCTTCAGCAGATAATGGTACGTGAACAGCCATTTGGTCCCCATCAAAGTCGGCGTTATAAGCTGTACATACTAATGGATGTAATCGGATCGCACGACCTTCAACCAGTGTTGGTTCAAATGCTTGAATACCTAATCTGTGGAGCGTAGGTGCACGGTTTAGAAGTACAGGGTGTTCCTTGATTACTTCTTCTAAGACATCCCAAACTTCAGGGTGTACACGCTCAATTTTGCGTTTTGCAGATTTAATATTATGCGCAATTCCTTTTGCTACAAGCTCTTTCATAATAAATGGCTTGAACAATTCCAATGCCATTTCTTTCGGAAGTCCACATTGATACATTTTCAAATGTGGTCCAACAACGATTACAGAACGTCCGGAATAGTCCACACGTTTTCCTAATAGATTTTGACGGAAACGACCTTGCTTCCCTTTCAACATATGAGAAAGAGATTTTAGTGGTCTGTTACCTGGTCCTGTAACAGGACGACCGCGTCGACCATTATCGATCAATGCATCAACTGCTTCCTGCAACATGCGCTTTTCATTTTGCACAATGATACTTGGAGCGCCAAGATCCAGCAAGCGTTTAAGACGATTGTTTCGATTAATAACGCGTCGATAAAGATCGTTTAAATCTGATGTCGCAAAACGTCCACCATCTAACTGAACCATCGGGCGAATTTCCGGTGGAATGACTGGTAAAACATCTAAAATCATCCAAGATGCTTCATTGCCAGAATGACGGAAAGACTCTAGTACCTCTAATCGTTTAATAGCACGAGTTCTACGTTGTCCCTGTGCTGTCTTAAGCTCTTCTTTTAACGCATCTACTTCTTTCTCTAAATCAATATCCTGCAATAATTTACGGATTGCTTCGGCGCCCATCTGAGCTTTGAATGACTTTCCGTATTTATCGTAATAAGCCCGGTATTCTTTCTCAGACAGTAATTGTTTCTTTTCTAAAGGTGTATTACCTGTTTCTGTCACAATATATGCAGCAAAGTAAATAACTTCTTCTAACGCACGTGGTGACATATCTAAAACAAGACCCATTCTACTTGGAATTCCTTTAAAATACCAAATATGGGATACAGGTGCTGCGAGTTCGATGTGACCCATGCGCTCACGACGAACCTTAGCTTTTGTAACTTCTACGCCACAGCGGTCACAAACTACGCCCTTATAGCGAACACGTTTATACTTTCCGCAATGACATTCCCAATCTTTTTGTGGCCCGAAAATACGTTCACAAAACAATCCATCTTTTTCAGGCTTTAGTGTACGGTAATTAATCGTTTCCGGCTTCTTCACTTCACCATATGACCATGAACGAATTTTTTCTGGTGAAGCTAAACCAATTTTCATATACTCAAAATTATTTACATCTAGCAAGGGGCCAACCTCCCTTTTAGTGTCCGATTTTACCAAGCTACCTATGAATATATTTAATCTAAAGCTAGGGGCTGGCTCTATTGAGAGCCAACCTTACCTTTTGCTTTAGTTCTCTTCTACTTCTATATTGAGCTTACTTGCTTGCTGTGTTTCTTCTTCTTCCAATTCACGCATGTCGATTTCTTCTTCGTCACTTGAAAGCATTTTGACATCCATACCAAGACTTTGCAATTCTTTAATCAATACCTTGAAGGATTCTGGTACACCAGGTTCTGGTACATTATCACCTTTTACAATCGCTTCATATGTTTTAACACGACCGACAATATCATCTGATTTCACTGTTAAAATCTCCTGCAAGGTGTATGCCGCACCATAAGCTTCCAATGCCCAAACCTCCATCTCACCAAAGCGCTGACCACCAAATTGTGCTTTACCACCAAGTGGTTGCTGTGTAACAAGTGAATAAGGGCCTGTTGAACGAGCATGCAGCTTATCATCAACCATGTGCGCAAGCTTAATCATGTACATAACACCTACAGATACACGGTTGTCAAATGGTTCTCCTGATCTTCCATCATAAAGGATAGTCTTAGCATCTCTTGGCATACCTGCTTCTTCAAGCGTTTCCCACACATCTTCTTCTGTCGCACCATCAAATACCGGAGAAGCAACATGAATTCCTAGCTGTCTTGCAGCCATACCTAAATGTAATTCAAAAACCTGTCCGATATTCATTCGTGATGGTACCCCTAGTGGGTTAAGCATGATATCAATTGGTGTACCGTCTGGCAAGAATGGCATATCTTCTTCAGGTAAAATTTTGGATATAACACCTTTGTTACCGTGACGCCCGGCCATTTTATCTCCTTCGTGTATTTTACGTTTTTGAACGATATATACACGAACTAATTCGTTCACCCCAGGAGGTAACTCATCGCCATCTTCCCGATTAAAGATTTTAACATCCAACACAATTCCGCCAGCTCCATGTGGAACTCGTAAGGATGTATCACGAACTTCACGAGCTTTTTCACCAAAAATAGCGTGAAGTAAACGCTCTTCAGCGGATAATTCAGTAACCCCTTTAGGCGTCACTTTACCCACAAGTATATCACCGTCAGAAACTTCTGCACCGATACGAATAATTCCATATTCGTTAAGGTTCTTTAACGCTTCTTCCCCTACATTAGGAATATCACGTGTAATTTCTTCCGGTCCGAGCTTCGTATCACGTGCTTCCGATTCATACTCTTCAATATGAATAGATGTATACACGTCATCTTTTACGAGTCTTTCGCTCATGATAATCGCATCTTCATAGTTATAACCTTCCCAAGTCATAAATCCAACTAGAACATTACGGCCAAGCGCAAGCTCTCCGTCTTCCATGGAAGGACCGTCAGCAAGAATTTCACCTTTAGTTACGCGATTTCCTTCACTTACGATTGGGCGTTGGTTATAACATGTACCTTGGTTAGAGCGAATATATTTTTGTAGTTTGTAACGATCTAAATCGCCTTCTACTTCTTTTCCGTCCACAATAGAAATTCGACGAACATGAACTTCCTTCGCTTCAACACGTTCTACAATTCCTTCATGGCGGCAGATAATAGCGGCTCCAGAATCTTTTCCGTTTACATATTCCATACCAGTACCAACAATTGGCGCTTCAGGCTGCATTAATGGTACAGCTTGACGTTGCATGTTCGCACCCATTAACGCTCGGTTCGAGTCATCATTTTCTAAGAATGGAATACAAGCTGTTGCAGCTGAAACCACCTGTTTCGGAGAAACGTCCATGTAATCAATTTGATCACGAGGTACGATTGTGTTTTCACCACGGAAACGAGCAATAACTTCCTCATCCACAAAATGCCCCTCATCTGTTAACTTTGCATTTGCTTGGGCAACAACATAGTTATCCTCTTCATCTGCTGTTAGATAATCAATATGAGCTGTGACTCTACCCGTATCTGGATCCACACGACGGTACGGCGTTTCAATAAATCCAAATTTATTTACTTTAGCGAAACTCGATAATGAGTTAATTAAGCCGATATTCGGACCCTCAGGCGTCTCAATCGGGCACATTCGACCGTAGTGTGAATAGTGAACGTCTCGTACTTCGAAACCAGCTCGTTCACGAGTTAAACCACCAGGTCCTAACGCAGATAAACGACGTTTATGTGTTAGTTCTGCTAATGGGTTTGTTTGATCCATAAATTGAGACAACTGTGAGCTTCCAAAAAATTCTTTAATCGAAGCGATCACAGGACGAATATTAATCAGCTGTTGCGGCGTAATACTTGATGTGTCTTGAATAGACATTCGTTCACGCACAACACGCTCCATCCGAGATAACCCGATTCGGAACTGATTCTGTAATAACTCTCCAACAGAACGAAGACGACGGTTACCTAAATGGTCAATATCATCTGTATCGCCTACTTGATGAAGCAAGTTAAAGAAATAGCTAATTGCTGATAAAATATCCGCAGGCGTAATATTTTTAACACTTGTTTCAATTCCAGCATTTCCAATTACGTTAAGCTCTTTCTCACCACTTGGGTCAGTAGGATCAACTATTTTAATCGATTGAAGCAAAATTTGGTCGTCAAGCACACCGTCTTTAGGCTCAAGTGTTTTTTCACCAAGCTTCTCTTCTTCACGTTCCAAGTATGGAATTAATTTATTTAGTAGTTTTCTCTCTAGCTTATCGCCTTTCTCTGCTAGCACTTCGCCAGTCTCCTGATCAACAATTGTTTCGGCTAGTACTTGATTAAATAAACGATTTTTTATATGCAGCTTTTTGTTCATCTTGTAACGACCTACATGAGCAAGATCGTAACGTTTTGGATCAAAAAAGCGAGAGATTAATAAACTTTTTGCATTTTCAACAGTAGGTGGTTCTCCAGGACGTAACCGCTCATAGATTTCTAGCAACGCCTTTTCCGTTGTTTCTGTGTTATCCTTTTCAAGCGTATTTTTCAGGTACTCATTGTCTCCCAATAAGTCGATAATCTCCTGATCTGTACCAAAACCAAGTGCTCGTAGCAATACAGTTATCGGTAATTTACGCGTACGATCAATACGAACATGGACAACATCTTTTGCATCTGTTTCAAACTCCAACCATGCACCACGGTTCGGAATGACAGTTGCAGCTACGCCACGCTTTCCGTTTTTATCAATCTTTTCATTGTAGTAAACACTAGGTGATCGCACAAGCTGAGAAACGATTACACGTTCTGCGCCATTAATAACAAATGTTCCAGTGTCAGTCATTAATGGAAAATCACCCATAAATACTTCCTGCTCTTTCACTTCTCCGGTTTCATTATTAATTAATCGAACCTTCACACGAAGTGGAGCATTATACGTAACATCTCTTTCCTTTGATTCTCCTACAGGATATTTAGGCTCGCCTAAACTGTAGTCAACAAATTCCAGTGATAGATTGCCTGTAAAGTCCTCGATCGGCGAAATGTCTTGAAACATTTCTCGGAGACCCTCTTCTAAAAACCAATCATAAGAAGCGGTTTGGATCTCGATTAAATTCGGCAACTCTAATACTTCGCTGATACGTGCATAGCTTCTGCGCTGGCGGTGCCGTCCATACTGAACTAGTTGTCCTGTCAACTGCTTCACCCCTTAAATCATACATTTTTTCGTAGATTGTAATTCTACTCCAAATTTAATATAATTAGAAAAACCAATACAGAAGCAATTACTTCTTTTCGGCTTTTCGAATATTGGCTAACTGTGATTGTGCGAATAGCGTACAAAACATGCCTAACAAACTTGTAACAGATAATTACAAGTATATTATTTGGATCCTCTCAGCAATAGAATTCCAAAACAAACCACATGAAGCATATTTCAAAAATAAACGAAAAGCACATTGTATATACCAAATCTTTCCGATTTTACCAGTGTTTCCGAACTTTTATGAAATATACCTTATTATGTTATGAAATATCCTCTTGACATAAGAATCGCCATGTTAGCATTTTCCTATCTTATCATAAGTGAAGATACGGGTCAAACATTAATTGCCCGCATAATATAGTACCCTTTATTTTTAGCTACCACTTCCACTTCACGGAATAAAGCTTCTAATTTTTCTTTAGCGGAAGGAGCCCCTTGTTTCTTTTGAATAACCACCCATAGTTCTCCTTGCTTTAACAGCGCTCGCTGTGCTTCTTCAAACATTTGGTGTACAATCTTTTTTCCCGCACGAATCGGCGGATTAGTAAGAATCCCGGCAAATTGACGACTTGTGAATGCAGACATCCGATCACTCTGTACACACTCGATATTAGTAACCTCATTTTTTAAAGCATTTTCCTTCGCTAATGCAACAGCTCTTTCATTTATATCAGCCATTACAATTTTTCGATCCTTATATCGATCTGCTATTGCGATCCCAATTGGTCCATAGCCACAACCCAGATCCAAAAAATCCCCCGCAATTACCGGTTCATTAAATTGTTCAATTAATAGCCGACTTCCAAAATCAACTTCATTTTTAGAAAATACACCTACGTCACTTGTAAATGTATAGGATTTTCCATTCAATTGATAATTCCATGTCTTTGGTGAACTTTTAGTTTGGGGTTTTGGTGAAAAGTAATGCTCTGTCATATGGCACCTACTTTTATTAAAATATTGAAGGTAGTTATAGCAAGGTGCTTGAAGTAGAAGCATCTGCTCAAGTCTTAGCTTAAATGATATGATATATAGAGAGCCCGCCGTAATGGTTACGACGAGCTCCGTTGATGAAATTAATTACTTAACCTCTACACTTGCGCCTGCTTCTTCTAGCTTACCTTTAACTTCTTCAGCATCTTCTTTAGATACTGCTTCTTTAACTGCTTTCGGAGCGTTATCAACTAAGTCTTTTGCATCTTTTAGTCCAAGACCTGTGATTTCGCGTACAGCTTTAACAACTTTGATCTTAGAAGCACCAGCATCTGTAAGCACTACATCAAATTCAGTTTTCTCTTCAGCAGCATCTCCGCCGCCAGCTCCACCTGCTACTGCCACAGGTGCTGCAGCTGTTACTCCAAATTCTTCTTCAATTGCTTTAACTAAATCATTAAGTTCTAATACTGACATTTCTTTAACCGCTTCAATGATTTGTTCTTTAGTCATGATTAATTTCCTCCTAATTAAAATTAAATTTTGTTTTTATACCGTTAAAGCACAGATTATGCGCCTTGTTCTTCTTTTTGATCCGCAATTGCTTTTGTAGCATATGCAAGGTTGCGAATTGGTGCTTGAAGTACGCTAAGAAGCATAGAAACCATACCTTCGTAGTTTGGAAGATCTGCAAGTTCCTTAATTTGCTCAAGAGAAGCAACGCTTCCTTGAATTACTCCACCTTTGATTTCAAGCGCTTCATGTTGTTTAGCAAAATCATTGATAATTCTTGCTGGCGCTACTACATCATCATTACTGAATGCGATCGCAGACGGACCAACAAGCGTCTCACTAAGATCATTCAACTCAGCAGCTTCTACCGCACGACGAGTCATCGTGTTTTTGTAAACCTTGAATTCAATTCCTGCTTCACGTAATTGTTTACGTAATTCAGTAACCTCTGCTACATCAAGCCCACGATAGTCAACTACAACAGCTGTTTCGCTCGCTAGAAATTTATCTTTAATTTCTTCAACAAGTTGTTTCTTTTGCTCGATAATATTAGACATTCTTCCACCTCCTAAAAAATGATCATTATACCGTATACCCCACTCTGTTCGGAGCCATTAAAAAAAGCTCCCACGTAGACATGGGAGCTTATTATTACATTGGAATTCAATCGCTAATTACCAATTTTTATAAACACCTCGGCAGGATGATTAAGCAAATGCATGCCCCTGCTGTCTACGGTACAACGTATTCTTTTATCAACGTGAATCATTATAACTAATGTCGACAAAAACGTCAACTATTAATTATCGACGGACAAAGCCAGAAACGTCAACGCGGATTCCAGGTCCCATTGTAGAGGCCACAGAAGCATTCTTCATATACGTTCCTTTTGAAGCCTGAGGCTTAGCTTTAACTAAAGTGTCTGTAATTGCTTTGAAGTTTTCAATTAACTTTTCATTATCGAAAGAAATCTTACCAATCGGAACATGAATGTTAGCAGATTTATCAACGCGGTATTCTACTTTACCAGCTTTAATATCTTGAACTGCTTTCTCAACTTCAAACGTAACTGTTCCCGTTTTAGGATTCGGCATTAAGCCTTTTGGTCCTAACACACGTCCAAGTTTACCAACTTCAGCCATCATATCTGGAGTTGCAACAATGACATCAAACTCAAACCAACCTTGGTTGATTTTGTTAATGTAATCACTTTCTCCAACATAATCAGCGCCAGCAGCTTCTGCTTCTTTAGCTTTGTCACCTTTAGCAAAAACTAAAACACGCTGTGTTTTACCAGTTCCATGTGGAAGCACCATCGCTCCACGAATTTGTTGATCTGCTTTTTTAGGATCTACACCTAAACGAAAAGCAGCCTCTACTGTTTCGTCGAAGTTTGCTTTAGCTGTTTCTTTAACTAATGCAATCGCTTCGGCTACTTCATATGATTTCGTACGATCAACAAGCTTCAAAGCTTCTTGATGTTTTTTTCCTTTTTTAGCCATTTTATTTCCTCCTCAAATGTGGTTATAACGGTAATACCTCCCACTTATAAAAGCACGGCGGCTTTTATAAAGCTCAAGAGGATAATTTGGTTCGAAATACCGAATTATCATCTTCACGAAAAAGGTTGCGAGAGGTAATCCAACCGCAACCTATACCGTATCAAGTAAAACAACCCAATCTGCATCGATTGGCTTCACAACCAAAAGACACTTCACCGCAAACGATATACCCCGCACATAGCAACGCTATGTCTAAGGAATCGATTACTAGTCCTCGATTGTGATACCCATGCTGCGCGCAGTTCCTTCAACCATGCGCATCGCTGCTTCTACATTAGCAGCATTTAAATCAGGCATTTTTGTTTCTGCGATTTCTTTTACTTTGTCGCGTTTTAATGTTGCGACTTTATTACGATTAGGCTCACCTGACGCAGTTTCAATACCAGCTGCTTTTTTCAACAGCACAGCTGCCGGTGGAGTTTTTGTAATAAATGTAAATGAACGGTCTTCAAACACCGTAATTTCAACAGGGATAATCATACCCGCTTGATCTTGCGTACGTGCGTTGAATTCTTTACAGAACCCCATGATATTAACACCTGCTTGACCTAATGCTGGTCCAACCGGCGGTGCTGGATTTGCTTTACCAGCTGGGATTTGTAATTTTACAAGCTTAATTACTTTTTTAGCCACGAGACACACCTCCTTAAAGTCCGTGATGTGGTAATAGGGTTCCAGTCGGTCCCCTCCCACTCCAATTTGCTCTATCCATCAGTAGGATAGATGCATGAATAACAAAAGAATTTTAGCATGAATAACAAAAAAATGCAAGGTATTGTCTAATATTCTCTATGAACTACGATAGTTTTTCAATTTGAGAGAAATCTAATTCTACCGGAGTCTCCCTACCAAACATATTTACATGAACCTTCACCTTCTGCTTATCCATATCGATATGCTCAATAGATCCTGTGAAATCTGTAAACGGTCCATCCGTTACACGAACATTTTCTTTTAATTCGAATTCAAACTGTACAACTGCCTCTGTAACACCCATACGCTTTAATACACTTTCCACTTCTTCAGGTAAAAGCGGGGTAGGCTTTGTCCCCCCACCACTAGATCCTATGAAACCAGTAACACCCGGTGTGTTTCTAACAACGTACCACGAATCATCCGTCATGATCATTTCAGTTAATACATAACCAGGGAAAAACTTCTTTTTGGATACTTTTTTCTTCCCATTCTTTATTTCCGTCTCTTCATCTTCTGGTACAATTACGCGGAAAATTTTATCTTCCATTCCCATTGATTGAACTCGCTTCTCTAAGTTCATTTTGACTTTATTCTCATAGCCAGAATACGTATGTACCACATACCAATTTTTCTCCATGTTTATCAGGACAACTTTATTTGTCCTTCCCTCCCTTTATTTGTAATTAGGTTTATATATGGACACAGGAGCATGGGCACCCCTATTAATACAACTCTGAGTTGAATTTTTCTAACAAACAGGTACCAATTCTTTTCCAATTTAAAAAACCCGACGTTGACCGGGTTTTCAAATGACTCATATTATTTATCATTATAGCATATTTGTAAAATAAATATTCAAGTATATTATAGCAAATTCAAAATTTGTGTGATTCCAAGATCAATTAAAAAGAAAAACAACGCTACAAACGCTACTGTAGTAATTACAGTAATGGTATAACTAGTTAACTCTTTGCCTTTTGGCCAGCTAACTTTTTTCATTTCTCTTGAAACGTTTTTAAAAAAACGAAACATGTTCGTACCCCCTAGACCTGAAAATCTTGGCTTTTTCGTGTTTATTTATTAGTAAAGCCATAAATTTATATAAAACCCCATTTACTATATCGTTCCATCGGAGTCTATTTCGTCTCACGGTGCAACGTGTGTCTGCCACAAGTTTTACAATATTTTTTCACTTCTAGCCGCGCAGGCTGAGTGGATACATTTTTATGCGTTGTATAGTTTCTGCTTAAACATTCTGCACATGCCAAAGTTATTTTTTTATTCATTATATCACCTCTATTGAGGGATTTTTCTATATTAACTCTAGCATGGTTACAAAAATGTGTCAATGCATCCTATTGTGATACCTCGCTACCTTCCATGAGCTGCTCCAACTTCCGCTTGACACGTTGGAGTGCATTATCAATAGATTTGACATGCCGCTTAAGCTCGACAGATATCTCCTGATATGTCCTCCCATCTAAATACAGATGTAGAACCTTCTTTTCTAATTCGCTCAATAATTCAGATAATTTTATTTCCATATCACCATATTTCTCTCTATTAACCAAAAGTTCTTGTGGATCTATGGCTTTTGAACCTGCAATGACATCTAATAATGTACGGTCAGTTTCTTCATCATAAATTGGCTTGTCCAAAGATACATAGGAGTTGAGTGGAATATGCTTTTGTCGAGTAGCAGTTTTGATTGCGGTTATAATTTGCCTTGTCACACACAATTCTGCAAAGGCTTTAAACGATGATAGCTTGTCCCCATCATAATCGCGAACAGCTTTATAAAGGCCAATCATCCCCTCTTGGATAATATCTTCTTTATCCGCACCAATTAAGAAATACGTGCGAGCCTTAGCTCGGACGAAATTTCTGTACTTATGTATTAAGTAATCAAGCGCTTGGCTATTTCCTCGATGAATAAGCTCTACAATCCCCTCATCATCCAGCATACTTAAGCTCTTATTGTCAAAATCTAATTGGTTGGCACTCACCAAGTATGACCCCCTGACTACACCGCAGTCACTTTAAAGCTTATTATACAGGAAGCGCTTTACAATAGTCAACAGAGCATAGACCCAGACAGGCGCGGTTTAATCTGAGTTTTACATTTCTCCCCTGCGCCATCTTTCAAATTTTTCCAGAACATCTCGATTAAGTTTTATTTTAGACGATGCTTGTTTTTTATGGTGCGTTTCTATTGTTTCTTCAATTTCTCTTTCTATATTTTGAGACTCAATTAATAATTCTCGTGCCGATTTACGTAAAGCTCCGCTGCCAAATATCGTCCTTTGTTCTGCATAATCAGATGTTGCAACATAAACCTGTGTCTGGATATTCATTAATTCTTTAACTAGCTTTTCAATACATTCGTCGGCCGTTTCTTTTTCCTTTGTAAATATAATCTCTATATTATATAAATTTGTTTTATTAGCAATACCTCGAACATAATAAGCATCAAACACAATAATGACTCTATATCCCGAATAAGCCTGGTATTCAGCCAATAATTCAATAAGTCGATCACGTGCTTGTCCAATATCATGTTCTTTCAATTTTTGCAATTCTTCCCAAGTGCCAATTATATTATAACCATCAACTACCACAACAATCATCGCTATTCACCAACAGGGTACCTTTTGCGATAAACCTCATATAGCAATAAACTACAAGCCACAGAAGCATTCAACGAAGAAACCTGCCCTATCATGGGAAGACCTACCGTCCAATCACATTTTTTTCGCACAAGACGGCTCATCCCTTTCCCTTCATTACCAATTACAAGGGCGATAGGTAATGCACCCTCAAGCTTACGATAATCTTCTGTAGCATTCGCTTCTGTGCCAACCACCCAAACATTACGCTCCTTTAGTTCATCGATGGTACTGGCGATATTGGTAACTCTAGCTACTGGCACATGCTCTATTGCTCCCGCAGCCGTTTTCGCCACCGTAGCAGTTAAACCTACAGAACGCCGTTTCGGTATAATTACTCCATGAGCTCCCACCGCATCAGCAGTACGTAATATCGAGCCTAGGTTATGCGGATCTTCTAATTCATCTAAGATAATAAAAAAGGCAGCCTCCGCTTTTTGGTCTGCACGTAGAAATAAATCGTCCACCGTAGCATAAGGATAAGAGGCAACGTAAGCTATTATTCCTTGATGATTTCCATTCGATAATTGATCTAGTTTAGCCTTTGGGACCTTTTGTACGATTGTCCCAGCGGACTTGCCAAGTTGAAATAATTTTCCTTGTGCAGAAGCGTTTAAATGCTCTGAAATAAGTACTTTATTAACAGAACGTCCGGACTTCAATGCCTCTATCACTGGATTTTTCCCAATAATTATTTCTTGTTCCAAGGCTTTTCACTCCTTTCTGTAAATTCAACCGCTTCCCTCATGAGGTGCTTCAACCGCTCGTCGTTTTTTTGTAAATAATGGTATCCTATCAATGCCTCAAAAGCTGTGCTATATCGATAGGTTTGGACACTAATATTTTTAGGAATAGACCCTGACTTAGCATTACGACCTCTGGAGACAATTTTTACTTCCTCTTCCGTTAAATAATCTTGTTCCAGCCAATATAATACAACATTTGCTTGAGCCTTTCCTGACACAAAATTAACTGCTTTTTGATGTAATTGCTGTGGTTTCACCTGCCCAAGCTGCAGGAGATGCTCCCTTATATACACTTCGTAGACAGCATCCCCCATATAGGCAAGGGCAAGACTCTTCATTTGTTTAACATCCATATTCATAACTAGCCTCTTTTCCAACGAACCCCTTGAGGCGTATCTTCTAAAATAATATTTTTATCCTTTAGCATATCTCTAATTTCATCCGCTCGAGCAAAATCACGATGCTTCCTTGCTTCGTTTCTTTCTTCAATCAATGATTCAATGTCCTCATCGAGTAAATCCTCTTCTACTTTCAGCTCTATTCCCAATACATAAAGGAATGATCGGATTGTTTCCTGAAATTCTTCAATAACATCACTAGACGTTTGTTTAGCTTGCAAGTAAACATTAGCATCCTTGGCCACATCAAACAATACAGAAATAGCATTTGCTGTATTAAAATCATCATCCATGTCAGCCTCAAATTGTTGTTTCCACACCGTAATTTTCTGCATCCATTCGTCCTGGTGGTCCACTAAATTCACACTCGATGATTTCCGGTGTTCCAGATTAAAATAAGCCGTTTTAATTCGGTCTAGGCTATTCTTGGCACTTTCCAATAACTCCTCAGTGAAATTAATCGGATGACGATAATGTACACTTAACATAAAGAAACGAAGTACCTGCGGATCATGCTTATTAATTAAATCTCTTGTTAACACAAAATTCCCTAATGATTTAGACATCTTCTCATTGTCTATATTAATATACCCATTGTGCATCCAATAGTTCGCAAAGGTTTTTCCATTACTAGCCTCTGATTGAGCGATTTCGTTCTCATGGTGAGGGAAAGCTAGATCCTGCCCGCCAGCATGAATATCAATGGTATCACCTAAATATTTTTTGACCATTGCAGAGCATTCTATATGCCACCCCGGACGACCTCTACCCCATGGTGAATCCCAAGATATTTCCCCATCCTTCACATGTTTCCATAGCGCAAAATCTAAAGGATCCTGTTTCTTCTCTCCCACTTGAATACGCGCACCTGAGCGTAACTCATCAATGGATTGATGAGATAGTTTGCCGTATCCATCAAACGTACGCGGTTTAAAATAGACGTCTCCCGCCGCCTCATAAGCGAATCCTTTATCTATAAGCACTTGTATAAACGCGATAATATCATCCATTGTTTCTGTTACACGCGGATTATGGGTTGCTTCTTTCACACCTAGAGCATCAACATCTTCTAAATATGCGGTAATAAACTTACTGGCCACATCTGGCACTTCCTGGCCTAACTCATTCGCAGCCTTAATTAACTTGTCATCAACGTCTGTAAAGTTTAAAACATAATCTACTTTATACCCTTTGTATTCAAAGTATCGACGAACCGTATCAAAAACAATCGCTGGTCTAGCATTTCCGATATGAATGTAGTTATATACAGTAGGACCGCAAACATAGATACTTACGGCACCCTCTTTTAACGGGATAAAGGTTTCTTTCTGTCGAGTAAGTGTATTAAAAATCTGAATCGTCATTCTACTTCCCTTCCTTCAATTTAGCAATTTCGTCCTTTAATGCATCTATTTCATTTTGTAAATGCTCACAACGACTAGCAACTGGATCAGGCATCTTGTGATGATCGAGATCCCTTCTCATTTTTTCACCATTTTGCTTTACTACTTTCCCAGGAACTCCAACGACCGTGGAATGATCGGGTACATCACGAAGTACGACAGATCCACCACCAACTTTTGCATTCTCTCCTATTGTAATTGAGCCAAGTACCTTGGCTCCTGTCGCAATTAATGCATTATTTTTTACAGTCGGGTGACGTTTTCCTTTTTCTTTACCAGTCCCCCCTAATGTTACACCTTGAAAAATGGTTACATTATCACCTATTTCACAAGTTTCCCCAATAACGACTCCCATACCGTGATCAATGAATAAACGACGGCCAATTCGAGCACCTGGATGAATTTCAATCCCTGTAAAGAATCGGCTCACTTGTGATATGCAACGTGCAATGAAAAACATTCTTCGCTTATAAAATGCATGTGCAATGCGGTGAGACCAAACAGCATGCAGCCCTGAATACGTTAAAAATACCTCAATATATGTTCGAGCTGCTGGATCTTGTTCAAACACAACATCCATATCTTCCTTCAATCGTCTCCATATCCCCACTTCATTAACCTCCTCACCCCAAGAAAAATATGCCATGATTATATTCAAATCCACCGCTTTTATAATAGAACAAAAGCGCAAACGCTCAATTAGAAACGTAGCGACTACAGCGAGTCAACAGAGATAAAGGAATCACGGTAAGCTTGCGAGCCGATGTTGAATTAGATTAGGGTGATTCTTGTAGTCGCCTAGCTTCTGGGCGCTGGAACTGGACGTGGCTCAAACACGCCCATATTTATCTACATGGGCAAATTTTATCATTTCCTTAGACTATAAAAAAACGCCTCTGTGTATGATTACTCAGAGACGCTTTTGCGCGGTTCCACTCTGTTTGAAGGCTAAAATTATCCTTCCAACTTCACCCTTATAACGGTAGAGTTCCGCCGTTATGTACTCATTTCCATAACGGACTCAAAGGGGCACTTCAAAAACGGATCTTAGAACCACTCACAGCCAAGGTGGATCTCTCTGAATAAGCCTCACGTTTCCTACTTTTCCTTGTCATCGTTCAATATTGTAGTAATACTATATTACATTTTATGCAGAATGTGAATTATTAAGCTTCTAATTTGTTTAACACCTTATCTAAGCGCGACAGAACAGCCGCTTTCCCTAGTAATTCAATCGCCATAGGAAGCTCAGGGCCATGTGTCTGACCGGTTGTAGCTACTCTAATTGGCATAAACAACTTTTTGCCACGATGTCCAGTTTCCTTTTGCGTGGCTTTGATTTGAGCCTTAATAGAATCTTTCGTAAAGTCATCCAAATGAATTAACTTATCTGTAAATACTTGTAGTACTTCTGGAACCTGCTCCTCTTGAAGCACATCCATTGCACCTTCATCAAGCGACAATTCCTCATTAAAGAAAAGATCTGTTAACTCTACAATCTCTGCTCCATATCTTAATTGTTCTTTGTATAGAGCAATCACCTGTTCAGCCCACTGTTTCTTTTCATCACTTATTTGCTGTGGTAATTTCCCAGCTTCCACCAAATGCGGCATTGCAAGCTCAATGACATCCTTTAAATCTGCCGCTTTAATATATTCATTATTCATCCATTTTAATTTATGACGATCAAAAATCGCAGCTGAAGTAGACAATCGTTCAGGATCAAAGATATCAATTAATGTATCTTTATCAAAAATTTCTTCCTCTCCAACAGGCGACCATCCTAATAAAGCAATGAAGTTAAAAAGCGCCTCTGGTAAATAACCAAGGTTATAGTACTGCTCAATAAATTGCAAAATGTGCTGGTCTCGCTTGCTCAGCTTTTTCCGTTCTTCATTTAAAATAAGCGTCATATGTCCAAATTGCGGTGCGTCCCAATCAAACGCATTGTAAACCATCATTTGCTTCGGCGTATTGGAAATATGTTCCTCTCCTCGAAGTACATGCGTTATTTCCATTAAGTGATCATCAATAGCAACAGCAAAATTATACGTAGGTATACCATTTTTCTTCACAATAACCCAATCACCAAAATCACTGGATTCAAACGTAATTTCGCCTCTAACGATGTCATTAAATGTATATGTTTCATTTTCCGGAACTCTCATACGAATACTTGGTTGACGTCCTTCTTTTTCAAATGCTGTGATTTGTTCTTCGCTTAAATCACGATGCGCACCCGAATACTTAGGTACTTGCCCACTCGCACGTTGCTGTTCTCTTTCTGCCTCAAGCTCTTCTTCCGTCATATAGCATTTATAAGCCAAGCCTCTTTCTAATAGCTCGTCCACATATTTTTGATATAAATCAAGACGCTCCATTTGACGGTAGGGACCGTATTCGCCGCCTATATCTGCTCCTTCATCCCATTCGACACCTAGCCATTGAAGAAACTTCAGCTGACTCTCTTCACCACCAGCCACATTTCGTTTATCATCTGTGTCTTCAATACGAATAACCATTTTCCCGTTAAAATGTTTCGCATATAAATAGTTAAATAATGCTGTACGTGCGTTTCCGATATGCAAATGACCTGTTGGGCTTGGTGCATAACGTACACGAACCTGGTTTGTCATGGTTCTGCCCCTTTCTATTCTTCAAACATAATGTAAATTGAATCACTAATCTTTTTGAACCAAAATAGTATATATATAGTATAACAAAAGTGATAACAATGACATGTTATCACTTTTTTCTATCCTCTATAAGTTATACCCTTTTTATAGTGCTTTTTCAAGTAATTTTGGCTTGGCAAATATCATTCTACCGGCAGATGTTTGCAACACACTGGTAATTAAAACTTCAATTGTTTTTCCAATATAATCTCTACCTTCTTCCACAACAATCATCGTTCCGTCGTCAAGGTAGGCAATTCCTTGGTTATGTTCTTTACCATCTTTAATAACTTGAACAACAAGCTCTTCGCCAGGTAGTACAACTGGCTTCACAGCATTTGCCAGATCATTAATATTTAAGACAGGAACACCTTGTAGATCACAGACCTTATTTAAATTAAAATCATTGGTAACAACAATTCCATCAATTACCTTTGCTAATTTAATAAGCTTGCTATCCACTTCATGGATATCCTCAAAATCACCTTCATAAATTTCCACTTTTACAGGTAATTCTTTTTGAATTCGATTTAATACATCGAGCCCTCTTCGACCTCTGTTCCTTTTTAACACATCAGAAGAGTCTGCAATATGTTGCAACTCACCAAGTACAAATTGCGGAATAACAATTGTCCCTTCAAGAAAACTCGTTTGACAAATATCCGCTACACGACCATCAATAATGACACTTGTATCCAGTATTTTAGCTTTAGGTTGAATCGTTTGTGTATACTCCGTATCAGACGGTTTGCGTTTCTCTCGTTCTTTTTTATTAATGTTTAATAAATTTACAAATTCATCTCTACGTCTAAACCCGACTTGAAAACCAAAATACCCCAATAATATTGTGATAAATAGCGGTAAAACTTGAGATACTAGTTCAATATTGATATCTGTTAACGGTATATTTATTAGAAAAGCAATAACTAATCCTACCATTAACCCTAAACTTCCAAAAAACAAATCACCAACAGGCAATTTTATAAGTGCTTCTTCTACCCACTTTAAAAACCCTACAATATAATCCCCAAGCCAATATGAAATGAGAAAGAAAATAATTGCACCGATTATTGTTCCTGCATATGGTGATGATACCCAGTTTGCATTAGTAATATCCAATAAGTTTACAATATCCGGGATATATAAATACCCAACGGTACCACCCATGATAACAAAAAATAAATGAACTATTTTTTTCAGCACCACTGCCACCTCCTACCTTATATTATTGCCTACGATAGAAAAAAATAATCCTTCAAAAGTAATAAAATAAGCTATTATATCAACTAAATCATAGCACAGCTAAAATTAACATTCAAATATATAAAAATAAAATTATATCATATAAGTAATCCAATAGCAATGAATTTAGGAGCAAAAGTGCAAGCACCCGATTTGAAACGTACCGACTGGAGCGAGTCAACGGAGATAAAGGAAGCACGGTGAGCTTGCGAGCCAATAATGACTTATCCTAGGGTCATTCGTGAAGTCGCTTCGTTTCTGGGCGCTGGAGCTGGACGCGGCTCAACATGCGCCTATTTATCCATAAGGGAAAATTTTATTATTTCCAAGACTTAAAAAACAATCTACTACCTGCTGACTCCAATATTTAATGCTTGTTCAACGGATTCTACACCGATAACCTCAATACTATCTGGAACTGTCCAACCGTCCAAATTATTTTTTGGACAAATAACGCGCTTAAAACCTAGCTTTGCCGCTTCTTGAACTCGTTGTTCGATACGAGATACACGTCTAATCTCTCCCGTTAATCCAACTTCTCCAACAAAAATATCATCAGGCTTTGTTGGTTGATCACGAAAACTCGATGCAATACTTACTGCTATTGCTAAATCAATCGCGGGTTCATCCAATTTTACGCCACCTGCTACTTTTATATAGGCGTCCTGATTCTGTAACATAAGTCCAACACGCTTCTCCAGCACTGCCATAAGCAGCGGAACACGATTATGATCAATCCCTGTTGCCATCCTCCGTGGGTTCCCAAAGGCTGAAGGTGAAATCAACGCTTGAATTTCAACAAGCACAGGCCTTGTTCCTTCCATAGAAGCAACAACAGTTGACCCAGCAGCTCCTTGTGAGCGCTCTTCTAGGAAGATTTCAGAAGGATTCATTACTTCCCTTAGTCCTTCTTCTTTCATTTCAAATATCCCCATCTCATTCGTACTACCGAAACGATTTTTCACCCCACGTAAAATACGATACGTATGATGCCGCTCTCCTTCAAAATAAAGAACCGCATCAACCATGTGCTCTAACAGCCTGGGACCAGCTATAGCCCCTTCCTTTGTTACATGTCCCACAATAAAAATAGGAATGCCATTTGATTTTGCCAGCTTCATCAGCTCTGCCGTGCATTCGCGAACCTGTGAAACACTTCCCGGTGCACTTGAAACCTCTTCCCGAAAAATCGTCTGGATAGAATCAATAACAACAAAAGAAGGCTTAATGGCTTCTACTTGATTGGATATATCTAATAAATTTGTTTCCGCTAATACATAAAGTAAATCCGCTTTAACACCTAAACGGTCTGCTCGTAGCTTCGTTTGTCTTGTAGATTCCTCTCCAGATATATAAAGGACAGGTAATTGCTTATCCGCTAATTGCGCTGAGATCTGTAAAAGTAATGTAGACTTTCCAATACCCGGATCGCCACCAATCAACACCAATGACCCTGGTACGATTCCGCCTCCTAATACGCGGTTAAATTCCTTCATAGAGGTTGTTACACGTGGTTCCTCTTCTGATTCGATAGAAGTGATTTTCTCTGGCTTGCCGACGGTAGATCTAGCACCTGTTTGAAAAGCCTGCTTATGTCGACCTCCAGTTATCTCTACTTCCTCTACAAAGGTATTCCAATTGTGACATCCAGGACATTTTCCCATCCATTTAGGGGATTCATAGCCACATTCCTGACAAACATATTTCGTTTTTCGCTTTGCCAATTTTCTCTACCCCTTCACTTATCTATTATATACGATTATTGCAATGATAAAGTTACAGGTTCCTATCAATTTAATCAATAATTTCCATAGTCTTGCCACAAATTCCTGCTTCCCTTATAAGAATCGTTCCTTATTACTAAAAAACATGAATACCTTATTCATTTACGCTATACTCCTAAGTGACTTTTTCCCCACAAACAAAAGAATATGCATGGCCTCGAGTACCTATACAGTATTTATGTTATCTAATCGTTTAAGAAAAGGATTAGTCTCACACTTATTTATATAAAGAAAACTGGAATATACAAGACTCCTGCAGAAAGAGAAACAGTTTGCAGACCTAACATGAGTGTTGTACCCACAATAGGAGGCTGAACCATTTCATGCAAGAAGCGAGTATATTCCAGTTATGTAGGTACAGGCTACTTTTTGGATAGCCCCTTTCCCTACTTTTTTGCTTATCATCGTCTATGGAAGAATAATAAATTCACCTTTATTATTCAGGCCAATTTTCACTTTTTGACCTTTTTGGATTGTCTCCTTAAGTAATTCTTCTGATAAGAGATCTTCGATATTTTTTTGAATCGAACGGCGTAACGGTCGTGCTCCGTATTCGGGATCAAAACCTTCATTAGCAATTTTATCTAACGCTTTATCTGTTAACGAAAAATCAATATCCTGTTCTTTAAGCCGTTGCTGTAACTGTTCAATCATTAACGTTACAATATTCTTCATATGTTTTTTCTCTAATGAATGGAATACGATGGTCTCATCAATACGGTTCAAGAATTCTGGACGAAATGCCTTTTTCAATTCTTCTGTAACCTTAGATTTCATATCTTTATAATCTTGACCATTTTCCTCCAAATTAAAGCCGACATATTTATTACGTTTTAACTCATTTGCACCAACATTAGATGTCATAATTAATACCGTGTTGCGGAAATCAACTACGCGACCTTTCGAGTCAGTTAAACGGCCATCCTCTAGTACTTGTAATAGAATATTAAATACTTCTGGGTGTGCCTTCTCCACTTCATCAAGTAATACAACAGAATATGGCTTTCTACGAACCTTTTCTGTAAGCTGACCACCTTCATCATAGCCAACATAACCAGGAGGTGAACCTACCAAACGAGACGTAGCATGTTTTTCCATATACTCTGACATGTCAATACGAATCATAGCATCCTCATCAGCAAACATTGCTTCGGCTAGTGCTCGAGCAAGTTCCGTTTTCCCTACACCTGTTGGTCCTAAGAAGATAAAAGAACCTATCGGACGTTTTGGATCTTTTAAGCCTGCACGAGCTCTTCTGATAGCTTTCGAAATTGCATTCACAGCTTCTTCTTGACCAATCACACGATTATGAAGCGTATCTTCCATATTCAGCAATCGTTCGCTTTCATCCTTTGTCAATTTAGAAACCGGTACACCAGTCCATGTAGAAACGACACTAGCAATATCTTCTATAGTTACTTCCGAATCGGTTTGTCCCTGCTTTTCTTTCCACTCATTCTTTGTTTCTTCTAATTCTTCACGAAGTCGTTGTTCAGAATCACGAAGCGATGCTGCTTTTTCAAATTCCTGACTTTGTACAGCCGCATCCTTTTCTTTTCTTACTTCTTCCAGCTTTTGTTCTAGTTCCTTTAAATTAGGTGGTACCGTGTAGGAGCGTAAGCGTACCTTCGATCCAGCCTCGTCAATCAAGTCGATAGCTTTATCTGGTAAAAAGCGGTCTGTAATATAACGATCAGATAGACTTGCAGCTGCTTCAATCGCTTCATCGGTTATCGTCACGCGATGATGTGCTTCATAACGATCACGTAAACCATTTAAAATTTGGACGGTTTCCTCTAACGTCGGTTCATCTACCTGTATAGGTTGAAATCTACGTTCTAGCGCTGCATCTTTTTCAATATATTTACGGTACTCGTCAAGCGTTGTAGCTCCAATACACTGAAGCTCCCCACGGGCTAATGAGGGTTTTAGAATATTTGATGCATCAATCGCACCTTCAGCCCCTCCTGCGCCAATTAATGTATGCAACTCATCAATAAACAGTATAATATTTCCAGCCTGGCGAATCTCTTCCATAACCTTCTTTAATCGATCTTCAAATTCTCCACGATATTTTGTTCCCGCTACAACTGTACCCATATCCAGTGTCATCACTCGTTTGTCTCGTAATGTCTCTGGCACTTCGTTATTAATAATTTGCTGTGCAAGCCCTTCGGCTACGGCAGTCTTACCTACACCTGGTTCACCAATTAAAACTGGATTATTCTTAGTTCTACGACTTAACACTTGAATAACGCGCTCAATTTCTTTGCTACGGCCAATAACGGGGTCAATATTACCTTCTTTCGCACTTACCGTTAAATCACGAGCAAGTGAATCAAGCGTCGGCGTGTTTGCATTAGATTGTTGACCGCGCCCCTGTCTGTTAGCCTGGGATTCATTACTTCCAAGCAATTGTAGCACTTGTTGTCTAGCTTTATTTAGGCTAACACCTAAATTATTTAATACACGAGCAGCAACACCTTCTCCTTCACGAATAAGACCAAGCAATATATGCTCTGTACCTACATAGGAGTGGCCAAGCTTTCTTGCTTCATCCTGAGATAGCTCCACAACCTTTTTGGCACGGGGTGTATAATGTATTGACTGCATCGGTTGTTTGCCAACACCAATTAGCTTTTCAACCTCTTCTTGTATTTTTGAAATTTCCAGCCCTAAAGATTGCAATGCTTTTGCCGCAATCCCCTCTCCTTCACGTACAAGTCCAAGGAGGATATGTTCTGTACCAATATTATTATGGCCTAATCGTACGGCTTCTTCTTGAGATAAAGCTAACACCTTTTGTGCTCTTTCTGTAAAACGTCCAAACATCATATAAAAAATTCCTCCTATCTATTTCTCTAATTGTAAACGTTGGCGAATAAGTGATGCTCGTAATATATCACGTTCATTCGCTGTCAATGTCTTTTTGGCATATTGTTGTAGGAATCCTGGCTGAGTAAGTATCATTAATTCATTGAGGATATTTCGTGAAACATTTTTCACAAGGCCTAAATCAATTCCTAGGCGTACATTAGATAAGCATTTAGCAGCTTCTTTCGACTCCATGATCCTAGCATATTCCAAAACACCAAAGGAACGATAAATTCTATCCTCCATTTTGTCACTTGATTGCTCCATTAATTGTTTTCTAGCATATCTTTCATGCTCTATGAGCTGTTTTACGACACTTTGTAAATCCTCCACAATATCTTCTTCTGATTTTCCAAGTGTAATTTGATTAGATATTTGAAAAATATTACCTTGCGCTTCACTACCTTCTCCATAAATACCGCGGACTACAAGCCCTAACTGATTAATGGCAGGTATCATACGATTTATTTGTTTTGTTAAAACAAGAGCTGGTAGATGCATCATGACAGATGCACGCATCCCAGTACCTACATTAGTAGGGCAGCTCGTAAGGTATCCTCTTGTTTCATCAAAGGCATAATTAATTTTTTCTTCTAACCAATCATCAAATTCAAATGCCTTTTGCAACGCCTTAGATAATTGAAATCCTGGAAAGTACAGTTGCAAACGAATATGATCTTCCTCGTTGATCATCAAGGACACCTGTTCATTCTCAGAAATAAGTGTTGCAGCTGACTCTGAGTGCTTTGCCAATAATGGGCTGATTAAATGTTTTTCTACTAATACGCGTTTCTCAACTGCTGATAAGTCCCGGATAGAAATAAAGGAAATATTCTTATACTCGCTAAATGACTGATTTTCATATTTCTCTTTAAAGAAATTCCTTATTTCTTCTAATTGATTTGGCTCAGCAAGAATTGGATAAGCAATATTTGCAAAGTTCCTTGCAAGGCGAATACGACTACTTAGTACAATATCGCTATCTGGTCCTTCCTCCCTCATCCAAGGGCTAATAGCCTTATTCATAAATTGCTGTAGTGTCATGTATGATCACCTGCTCCCGAATCATCTTGCGCATGATTTAACGCTTTAATTTTATCTCTTATTTTAGCAGCCTCTTCAAATTCCTCATTCTCCACCAGCGTTTTTAGTTTTACTTTTAATTCTTCTGCTTGCTTCTTCTTATGCAAATCCCCACCTTGGCGTTTAGGGATTTTTCCGCTATGCTTTGTATTACCAGCATGTACTCGTCGGAAAATAGGGTCCAGACGATGATTAAACGTTTCGTAGCAAAGCGCACATCCAAATTTCCCTATTTGTTTGAATTCCGAGAAGGTCATTTCACATTTAGGACACTGTAGCTCTTTTACTTGCTGATAGGCTGACCCTTGAGGTCCCGCCATATTTGATGTATCAAAGTTAAAGAGCCCAGAAAGTAAATTATGCAATGAATATCCATCTTCTGGATATGTCAAATATCCTTTTTCTTTTGCACAAACTTTACATACATGCACTTCCATCTTTTGTCCCTGAATCAATTGTGTAAAGTGCAGTGTAGCAGGTCGTTCATGACATTCCTGGCATTCCATTTGCATTCCCCCCTACTTATTCAAATACTTTAGCGTATTCAGCATCGTTGTAAGTATGCGCGCACGAATTTCATCTCGTAACGGCAATTGAAATGCGAGTGTATTTCTATCAATAGCACTCAGCATAATTTTTGCTTCGCGTTCTGTAATAAGATTTTCTTCCAATAGCCTTTCTAACACATCGACAGATTTTTGTTGAGAAACTGTTGGATTAATCATTTCAATTATTTCATTGATTAATTCTGATTTATCTTGATGAATTACTCGCATAATACGAATATATCCACCACCACCACGTTTACTCTCCACTATATATCCTTTTTCCACAGTAAAGCGCGTATTAATCACATAATTTATCTGTGAGGGGACACATTGAAATTGATCAGCGATCTCGCTTCGTTTAATTTCAATCACATTTTTTCCTTTAGCCTGAAGTATCTGTTTTAAATAATTTTCTATCACATCTGAAATATTACTCATATGCCCACCCCCTTTTTAGCTGCATCCTTTGACTTTGACTATCTTTGACTTTACCTTTATTATACGTCAAAATCGAGAAGATGCAAATACCTTGTTCTATGTTTATTCTAGACAAAAATCACCATTACGAAACCTATGAATGAACGAGATCTCTATCATTTCTTCTATTAAAAAAAGAACCTTACACCATATTATATGTTGTAAAGTTCTTCTAGCAGCCCCATTTACTTAAGCTCAGATATATTTTTCACATGATCTACTTTAGAAATTTCCTCAAATAAAGAAATTCGATCTAGATCTGGCTTTCTTTCTATTTTAATAAAAATATTTCGCAAGTCGTTTTCTATTTTAATAATCTCTACTTTTTTTATGGTTAAATCGAATTTTTCCAACGCTGAAACAAGCTCATTCACCTTTAGATCGGGTAAGGTGACAATCTCAATTAAGTGGGAAGTCCCCCCCTTTGTAAATAGTCGCTCAAAATTATTAAGAAAAATTAAACTTAGTAAAATGATAAATGTCGTAAAAACAGCAGCTGCGTACATGCCGGCACCAACCACAAGCCCTATACCAGCAACTGTCCATATGGAAGCAGCAGTTGTTAAACCGCGAATTGCGCCACCATAAACAATAATTGTTCCTGCTCCCAGAAAACCTATCCCGCTTATTACATAGGATGGTATTCTCGCAGGATCGAATCGAACGTTATCATACTCCATAAATGACTCAAATCCAAATAAGGAAAGTAGCATCATTAAACAGGCTCCGACCCCAACTAAGATATGTGTGCGAAAACCGGCTGAATGATTCTTTACTTCTCTTTCAAATCCAATTAACCCAGAAAGAACTAACGCAATTAATACACGTAACATAATAAGATAAAAATGATCACCCAATAATTCGTCTAAAAAAGCTTGCAATTTTCGCACCCCCCTGTCCATTTTTCCCTTCATTTTACATGAATCTAAATAAAAGGTATAGTGGCATCTTTTTATATTTTTCTCTTATATATATGATTAAACCTTGCTATTTATCATAATACTACTGGCCAAATATTTTACATAAGAACAAATGGAGCGAGTCAACGGAGGTAAAGGAATCACGGTGAGCTTGCGAGCCGATGATGACTTAGATTAGGGTTATTCGTGAAGTTACCTTGTTTCTGGGTGCTAGAGCCGGGTGGACGCGGCTCAACACGCCCATATTTATACACAGGATCAAATTTAATTAACTCCTAGACTACAAAAAAGACTGAGTAAAAAAATTCACTCAGTCTTCCTTCTTGTTCGCCTGGCGGCGTCCTACTCTTGCAGGGGCAAAGCCCCAACTACCATCGGCGCTGGAGAGCTTAACTTCTGTGTTCGGCATGGGAACAGGTGTGACCTCTCCGCTATTGCTACCAGACCTAAAGGATGTAGATCGTTCTGTGTTGTTTCAGAACGTCCTTCTTCTTAAGGACAAGTTATATTATATGCAGTTTCCTGAGAAAATGCAAGGATTTTTTTGTACCCTAAAAACTAAATAAGAGATCATTCAACGACAACCAAAAGAAGTTAGTTAAGTCCTCGATCGATTAGTATCCGTCAGCTCCACGTGTCACCACGCTTCCACCTCGAACCTATCAACCTC
>NZ_JAWDHA010000018.1:0-69287 GCF_034190895.1 Virgibacillus sp. M23
GCTGAAGGACAAACCCCACGGAAAGGGAAGTGGGCAGCCGGAGTGATTCCATAATAGCTACTAGAGGAAGCGTAAATCTGAGCATGTAGTGATAAGGACTGAGCGAATTTTGCTCAGTTTTTCTTATAGTTATAAAATTAGCCCATGTAGATATAAGCGTGTTGGGTCGGCGTCTAGTTACAGCGCCCAGAAACGAGGCGACTTCACGAATCGCCCTATGCTAAGTCAACATTGGCTCGCAAGCTCACCATGATTGCTTGCTCCAGTCGTACATTTCTATTTGAACCCACTCATGAGGACAACAATGTCTACTGGTCATTAATTATAATTGTTTTATCCTACCATATAACTAGCAGCAATACCCCACTTCAAGCAATAAAGAGAAACCAATATGGATAAGTCGGGGATCGATTGGCAGTAAATGTCCGATTGATTCAAAGACCTTTAGGTCATACTCTTGTGGTACCGTGGGGAACAAAATTCTCAGTAGATAGAAGTTTCACATGATCTGTAAGGTATTATTTTTTCTTTTTTACGGTGATTTTTAGAGTAATACCCAGAAACTAAACAGGTGTTATGACATATAAATTGCATTATTTTTCCAATTTATTGTATTTTTTTGCGTCTAATTTAGGAATATATTGGTAATACATTAATTTTATAGAACCTTTAGCCTGTATTTTCAGAATATTTTTTGGGTATAAAGACGTCTGTCTTTATACATATGCATGAGCTATGCTAAGTAGGGATTCTTACTTATTACATAAATCAGGAGGTAAAATTGTATGTTGAAGAAGGTGAAATCACTACTATTTATTTTTATATTTAGCCTTATATTCATAGTCGGATGTGGTGCTAAGGACAGTAGTGATAGTGAAAAAGTTGCCAAAGCTAGTGAAGAACCAAAAGCAGAAGCTACTATTCCAGAAGATGATACCTTAAAGGCAGTTCTAGAAGAAAATATTCAAACAATGATGGATAAGGATTTACAAGGCCATATGAAAACCATTCATCCTGAGTCCCCTGGTTATGATACAACAAAGGAGCTAATAAATAGCCTACAAGCATATACATTAGATATTACATTAACGGATGTACATGTAGAAGAAAAGTCAGCAGCTGAAGCAAGGTTAGCTTATACGCAGACGAATATGAAAGTGGAAGGCCCTGATTACCAAAACAATCAAACAACAGGTGTTCATATATTGAAGCCGGATAATGGGGAATGGAAAATCTATAGCAGTGAAATCGGCGAAACGGTTAATTTGGACGAGAATGGAGAAGTAATTGAGGCTGGGGAAGCAGAGCCTGTGATGGAAGGTAACTATGTAGAAGAAATTAGAAGTTTAGAGATGCCATTTAGTGAAGATAAATGGGAGCTTGGAAACTATGCAGAGGAATCAGGGGAGGCTATTGTTGAATTTTTAGTTTCTGGAGAAACCTTTGAGAATTATACTGAATTACTGACGCTTCATTATTATGAAGATGGAAAAGATTTGATCGGAGTTAAAAACTTCATTACAAACATGGAAGGTAACTTGAGTGATATGATTGATGGAGAGCTTCAATTTGAGCAAATGGATGTAACAAACGAAGAAGGGTTCTATGAATTTGCTATTACTAATGACTCACTGCAATATGATCAAGAGGAACTTGCCCGCGTGTTTGTGAAGGATTCCGATATGTTTGTTATCCGCTATACAACGATGGAACAAAAAATAAAACAAAAAGAAGCTTGGTTGGAGAAGTTAAAGGCGGTTAAATAAAAGCACCCATGAAAAAAGAAGGAAAGCAGCATAATACACTGCTATTCCTTCTTTTTATGTTTAAGGCGAAAATGTAAGGACATTAAACGAATACTAACGCCTATTTCAAGTGTAGCAAATATTGCTAATATAATTGTGGTCACATTCCAGATGGTATCATCTGCACTCAGAATGGCAATGTACGTAAAGAATACTCCCATAATAAAATAAATAATCGCCATGGTCTTCGGTGAAATCTTCATTTATAAAGCCTCCATAATAAATCCTTACTCAACATTTCGTATTAATGTAGCATGAAAATGGTTTGTAGTTCTTCTAACTGTCTTTCTAATTCCTCTGGGTCAATGTTATATTGTATAAGTACGACTAATGAGTTCATAGCCATATGAACAATAATTGGTACAATAATACGCTTTGTCTTTACATAAAGATACGCAAACACTAAGCCCATCGAACCGTATACAAGTATATGCTCAGGCTCACCATGAATAACCGCGAAAATGAGCGCGGATAAAAGTGCTGCAATGAAGAAGTTTGTCCGTAAATACAGTCGTCCGAAAATAATTTTACGGAAGATGATTTCTTCCAGGATTGGAGCGGCAAACATAGGAATTATCATAAACAGTGGTGACATACGAGTCACATCCATAATTGCCTGTGTGTTTTCCGAATCTTGTCCAATACCTAACAGCTTCACTTCAATTGATCCGGCGATTCCCTGTGCGAAATATGCCATGAATACACCGAGAATAGACCAAAGAATCACATTTCCAGTAGAAGCAGCATCTCGTTGATTTACTCCTTGTTTCATGTCTGGTTTCATTAATTGTAAGACAATAATTACTCCTGCTATAAAGCTAATCAGCGACCAGTAAACAAACGCGTCTATCTGATTAATCGGTAACATTGCATATAGAAGTGGGATAAAAATAACTCCTGAGAATTGTACAAGTACATATGTTATGATGACCCACCAATATCGTTTTGGCAAAATACAACGACTCCTTTATCTCTAAGTTAAGAATGTATCCATTTTTGTTTCTTCCAATTAGTTTATGTTTGCTGAAATAAATCTATTAACGATAAAATACATATACGTGATTTTTTAGACATCATGTAAAAGTGAGGTATCAGCAACATAAAAAGGTGTGTTAAGGTGATTCTATGTAAGCTATAGAACCGTATTTATTTATACTTCTCTTATTTTATCATAAAATGAAAAGCTACTTACAATAGAATGAATCATTGGCTTGGTATGACAAATTCATTATCTGTATGTTAATAAGGAAATAAAGTTGTTCTTTTTCGCCATAAGCATTGAAAGTGGGGGATCGACTGTCAGTAAACCCGATTGGCTCAAATGCTTTAGGTCATACCCTTGTGGTACTAACAAAGCGTGGGGGGTAATCAAAACTCCCATGAATTGAAGTTTCACTTTATTGTGTTCAAGGTAAAACATTATCAATGATAATACTTTTCTGTGCAGGCAGTAGACTCATTGAAGTAATTCTTTATGTTATAACAAAGGTTTTGGATATGTTGTGAAGGTAAAGACATACGAATTGATTCGAGTAAGAAAATTTTATAAAAAAATCTATTCTTCATACTTGCATTTTTAACAGGAATTATTTATCATATTAATTGGAATTAGCACTCGGTGATATAGAGTGCTAATAAATAAAATGACATGGAATTAAGGAGGCTTTCTTCATGATTAAACCACTAGGAGAACGCGTTGTTATCGAGCTTGTTGAACAAGAAGAGAAAACTGCAAGCGGTATCGTACTTCCAGACTCTGCAAAAGAAAAACCACAAGAAGGAAATGTGGTAGCTGTTGGTTCTGGAAAAATCGTAAATGGTGAAAAAGTTGCTCTAGAAGTTTCTGAAGGTGACCGCATTATCTTTTCAAAATTTGCTGGTACAGAAGTTAAATACGAAGGCAAAGAGTACTTAATTCTTCGTGAAGATGACATCTTAGCTGTCATAGGCTAATCTTAGATATACAGATACTTAATTAAAGAATTTAAGGAGGGCTTTATCAATGGCTAAAGAAATTAAATTCAGTGAAGACGCACGTCGCGCAATGCTTCGTGGTGTAGATACATTAGCAGACGCAGTTAAAGTAACATTAGGACCAAAAGGCCGTAATGTCGTTTTAGATAAAAAATTTGGTTCCCCATTAATTACAAATGATGGTGTAACCATTGCAAAAGAAATTGAACTAGAAGATCATTTCGAAAACATGGGTGCACAGCTTGTATCAGAAGTTGCATCTAAGACAAATGATGTTGCTGGTGACGGTACAACAACTGCAACTGTATTAGCTCAATCAATGATTCGTGAGGGACTTAAGAACGTTGCTTCAGGTGCTAACCCAGTTGGCGTTCGTCGTGGGATTGAGAAAGCAGTAGAGGTAGCAGTGAATGAACTTAAAACTATTTCAAATCCAATTGAAAGTAAAGAATCTATTGCCCAAGTAGCAGCCGTTTCATCTGGTGACAGTGAAGTTGGAAGCTTGATTTCTGAAGCAATGGAACGCGTTGGAAACGACGGTGTAATCACGATTGAAGAATCTAAAGGCTTTAACACGGAATTAGAAGTTGTTGAAGGTATGCAATTTGATCGTGGATATGCTTCTCCATACATGGTTACTGACCAAGATAAAATGGAAGCAATTCTTGAAGATCCATACATTCTTATTACAGATAAAAAGATTGGTAATATCCAAGAAGTACTACCTGTACTTGAGCAAGTTGTTCAGCAAAGCAAGCCACTATTAATGATCGCTGAAGATGTAGAGGGCGAAGCTCTTGCAACTTTAGTAGTTAACAAGCTTCGTGGTACGTTCAACGCTGTAGCTGTAAAAGCTCCTGGATTCGGTGATCGTCGTAAAGCAATGCTTGAAGATATTGCTACTCTAACAGGTGCAGAAGTAATTACAGAAGATCTTGGCTTAGATCTTAAGAGTGCAACAATTGAGCAATTAGGTCGTGCATCTAAAGTTGTTGTTACAAAAGAAAACACAACGATCGTAGAAGGATCTGGAAATCCTGAAGCAATTTCTTCTCGTGTAGCACAAATTCGTGCACAAGCTGAAGAAACTACTTCTGATTTCGATAAAGAAAAATTACAAGAACGCTTAGCTAAGCTAGCTGGCGGTGTAGCAGTAATTAAAGTCGGTGCTGCAACAGAAACAGAATTAAAAGAACGCAAGCTACGTATTGAAGATGCATTGAACTCTACACGTGCAGCAGTTGAAGAAGGTATTGTTGCTGGTGGAGGTACTGCACTAGTAAATATTTATAACAAAGTAAGCGAACTTAATCTTGAAGGTGACGAAGCAACTGGTGCAAACATTGTACGTCGTGCTATGGAAGAACCAGTACGTCAAATCGCACACAATGCAGGTCTAGAAGGCTCTATCATTGTAGAACGTCTAAAAGGTGAAAAAGTTGGCGTTGGTTACAATGCAGCAACTGGCGAATGGGTAAACATGGTTGAAGCAGGAATTGTTGACCCAACAAAAGTTACTCGTTCTGCACTACAAAACGCAGCATCTGTAGCAGCTATGTTCCTAACTACAGAAGCAGTAGTCGCTGACAAACCAGAAGAAGATGGCGGCGCTGCAGGCGGCGGAATGCCTGACATGGGCGGCATGGGTGGAATGGGCGGCATGATGTAGATCGCCTCCCATAAACGCTGATATAACAGGTTTTTGAAGTGTTTGCTTTGTGATATATGAAGAAAATCTCACAAAAACCTCACATGATTTTTAAAAATTAATTTTTTCAAGGATGTTTCCGTATAAATTTGAAATTTGTTCGGAAGCATCCTTTTTCATTTTATTTGTGACGTGTGTATAAATTCGCATCGTTGTTTCTATGTCCTCATGACCAACTTTTTTCATAACAGTAGCAATATCGATTTTCGCTTCAGCAGCCATACTAATATAGGTGTGTCTAAAAATATGTGGTGTAGCGTGTTTTTTGATTGATGTTTTATCTAAAATGCGATTCATACGGATAAGAATTGTTTTGGTCACAAAAGGATAACCATTCCCGCGACTAAAAACAAAGTCTTTATCGTGAAAATCCTCTATTAACGTTCGATACTGCATTTTGTGTTCATCATTTTCCCTAACAACCTTTTTCAACATATCCATTATAGGTTGTTCCATTTCTATGTCACGAATAGATCCATCTGTTTTTGGTGGTGTTAGTTCATATTCCTTCATATTATTTTTTTCGTTGTAAAGTGTTTTCGTGATCGAGATTATATTATCTTCAAAATTAAGGTCTGATTTTTGTAAAGCGCACAATTCACCTGATCGCATGCCCGAAAAGGCTAGTGTGTAGAATCGTTCTTTATCATATCTAAGCCCATAGTCGAGTACAGCAGCTAGAAATTTTTCTAATTCATCATGTTCAAGATACTTTTCTTCTATATTACTTTCTTTGATCTGTTCAACTGTTTTACGCTCTTTTGGAATAACAACATCAGTTGCAGGGTTATCTTTAATGAGGTTATTCCTTTTTGCGTATTTGAATATCATATTGCCAGTTGTATTAATCCCTTGCACCGTAGTTCTAGCCCGATCTTTAGAAATTACTCTAATCACTTCTTGATATACCGCGTGAGTAATTTTTTCAATAGGCATTTTTGCAATTTGTTCATTTAATACAGATACTTCCTGCTTTCTAATCCGCATTGTATTTTTCTTTTTACCAGTAAGTTCATATACTTCTAACCATTTTGTTGCAACTTCATCAAATGTCATTTTTCTAGTGTATTTTTTATCTACTTGCGTTTCCTCTAAAGAGCGGATCTCTTGAAGAACCTTGTTTTTTGCTTCTTTTTGCGTTTTTCCGCGTCTTGTAATCTGATTTCTCTTTCCGGTAGCTGGATTTCTTGGACCATCTGCAACACATTCCCATCTAGTTTGGCCAGATTTTAAAGTTACCTTTTTTAGTTTCATCATTTACCCCTCCTAGTTTTGTTTATTAATTCTTTTGGCATATCTACATATTCAATGACATTTCCAGTTAATTCACCTTTTTCATCCTTCCATATGCCCTCATATACAGGTATACTTAATATTTCCTCAGCCTTCTTTTGTCTCCTCTTAGCTTCCAACGATATAATGTTCATGATATCCCTCCATAAAATAAAATTTACTACGATACATTTCTAATCTTCTGCAAGCAAAGTCATATTCGACGTTAAATAGCCTCATCACATCATATACTGTATAGTTGTATAGCTTGTCTAACATAAAAGTAGGTACGCATAAATGATAGCTGAAATTATTTGCTTGCCACTCTTGTAATTGCATAAATGGTAATGGTAGATTTTCTTGCCTTCCAGCATGCCAAAAAATATGACATAACTCATGTGTGAAATCTTGCCATTGTTGTTCCTTTGTATCGGTTTCATTTAAAAAAACAATGTACTTTCCTCTATAATGATTAGATTCACTTCCATATTCCCAATAGTGAACTGGAATGTTAATAGCTTTAGAAATAGTATTAACCGTTAGTTCGTATGGGTTGTTAATTTGATGTAACAACAATAACTTTTTTATATATTCTTCTGTATGTGAGTAAACCAGCATTGGATCTCCCCTTTTATAGAACGTACGTTCTATAAATTATAAAAGAATAATTGGAATTTGTACATAGAAATAGAATGTTTGTTCTGATATAATAGATCTATAGAAAAAATATTAGTATTGATGCTCTAGTAAATACGCTGTACAATATCAATAATAAACATTAAAGTAGAAGGGCTGGTGCCTATTATGAAGAAAACGATTTTTCTTGCTATTGGATGGATTCTAGTAGTTTTATTTGTTCTAATAATTGTGATTCAGAATCCAACACCGTTTTTTGTTAATGGCACCATAATATTAGGATGGCTACTTTTTATGCTTCAACTAACTTGGACTCATTCAGAGTATTTCTATATGGTAATAAAAAAGGTTTGGTTTACAATAAAAAATCCCGATTGTATTTGGAAAATGCAAGTAGAATACAGTGGAGACTTTGAAGAAGACATTGTGGAGAAAGTTGACAAAGTTTTCAATATGCAAAACCAAGAGTTAAAGCAGATAAATTTAAGTAGTTCAAGGAGATTATATAAAGTAGGTACTTTATCGTTTGAACTTGTTGTTGAAAATAATAAAAAAATAAGGTTACAACTGGAAGATTTGGAAATTTCTTATCGTAGATCCAAAAAGATTATTGATGAAGAGCTAAGCGTATTACTTGAGCAACTTTCTAGGTCTATAAAAGAAGATCATTGTGAATATTACTTCAATATAAACTTTAAAGAATTTAATCCATATTATGGCTTTTTTATTAGAAGGTTAAATTCAAAAGATATTAACACCTTTAGTATAAAGTTTAATATTGAAAATGATAAAGTCACCATAAATAAAAAGTCAATTGATGTACACACTACAAGTCTTCAAAAACTTAATTCATTTTCCAAGACTTATCTATCTTTATCCCCACGATAACTATACGTGGGGATTAATAAATTTATCATAAATTTCGTAAACTATATCAATTTCTTCTTCAATAGTCGGAAAAGTTTCATATAAAACTATAGACCCTTTTTTAGAAATCGTTACGAAGTGTTCTTCTTTCGTTTTCTGACTAATGTATTTCATTTGTATAGAAGATACGTCTCCCTCTGAAGCTGCCTCTATATACTCTTCACTTTTATGTACATTTGGTCCAAAGAAGCCAGCTGTCTTTAGATGAGCACGTTTTAAATCAGCAATCCAAGCTCCTGCAACTTCAGTAATATGAGGTATCATTTTCCTAAAATCGATATTAACTGGTCCCATTTCATAATTCTTGGTTAAATTTAGTTTGTGAATAAAATCTAAAGATATTTCAGTCTTTGCTTGAATAAAAGCTAAATTAATATTTTCATTATAATAAGTATAAAAATCGATAGGCTCGAAGTAATGAGTGAATGATTTATTAAACACTCTTCCAGATTTATTATGAACAAAGTCATGGTGACACCTATATTGATCAAATTCCATATGATAATCTCTATTAATTAACTTAATAGTAATTTCAGATTCTCCTTCAAAATCTTCATTCTGCTCAAACAAATCTTTTTGAATTGGTATCATGTAATCTCTTTTGTTAAATCTTGTAACATCACACATTAAAAATGATTTAGCCCCCATTTTAAATCCCCCTAATGAAAAAAAGCAGCACGAAATAAACAATTCATGCTGTTACTCTTATAGTTGTAATTGGTTAAATTATTAGTCTTCTTTGTCTTTAAATGCTTCCCAAATCTTTTTTAACCGTTTAAGATCTTCCTCTTTATTTTTTGGAAGTTCTCTATACCATCTTTCTAATGACGGATTGTTGCGGAAAGCTTCGAATGCTTCTTCTTCAGTCATATGCGGTTGGTCGCTATGACCTAATAAGTAGTCTGTGGTGACATTGTATAGTTTAGCTAGATTTCTTATTATATCTGGGTCTGGATTTCTAGTACCGTTTTCATAGCCAGATAATGTATTACTTCTGACACCTATTTTATCTGCAACGAATTTTTGAAGATATCCGTTCTTTTCTCTTAACTCTTTAAGTCTCTTAGCAAGAATCTTATCATTCATATACAACAACCTTTCTTGCATGCATTATATCGCAAATCATGAATTATTAATTAAAAAATCGCAAAAAGTGATAAAAAAAGTTGACTATCTCATTTTGCGATGTTATATTAGGATTAATACATCACGAAATGCGATTTTTTGAAGGGGGTGAATCTCTTGAAAGACACCGAGATCATTACTAGAAACTTAAAAAAAATGAGAGAAAAAAGGGGGCTTAAACAAAAATTTATTGCGGAACAACTAGGTATATCACCTAATTATTACTCTCAAATTGAAAACGGTCATCGCCAACTGCAGATTGAACACATTTTAAAATTGCGCTCTATTTTTGATGTTAGTTTAGATGAAATTTTTTTTAATAATGAAATCGCGATTTGCGAAAATAAACAAAAACAAGCCATATAGGAGGTAATCAAATGAATCAACTTACAAAAATGTTCGAAGGTCAACAATTAAGAATTATTGAGCAAAATAACGAACCTTGGTTTGTTGCAAAAGATGTATGCAACATTTTAGAAATTAAAAACCCTACTGATGCATTAAAAAGACTAGACGAAGATGAGCGGTCTAGATTCAATCTAGGTCGTCAAGGGTACGCAAATGCAGTCAATGAGTTCGGGCTTTATAGCTTGGTTTTAGGAAGTCGCAAAGAAGAAGCAAAGCAATTCAAGCGTTGGATAACACATGAAGTTATTCCTTCCATCAGAAAACATGGTGCATATGCAACACCTCAAACAATCGAAAATATTATAAGTGATCCAGAATTCGGTATTCAACTTCTAACTAATTTGAAAGAAGAACAAGAAAAGCGAATTGCTGCAGAAGAAACTATTCAAAAACAGAAACCACTTGTCACTTTTGCCGAAACATGTATGACATCTGAGAAAAGCTTGTTAGTTAGAGAACTAGCAAAATTGTGTACCAAACAAGGAATTGCAACCGGTGAAAAGAGACTTTGGCAAACACTTAGAGATTGGAAACTAGTTTTCAAAAATAAAAATGAACCTTATCAAGAATATGTTGACCGTGGTTATTTTGAGATTTCTCAAGGTGTAAAAGAAACTCAAAAAGGAGCTTTTACTTGGTTAACAATGCGAGTGAAACCAAAAGGGCAAGCATACATTATCAACCGTTTAAAAAAAGAAAGCGGAGAGATTGAGAATGCGGTAAATGGCTAGCAGAGAG
Organism: Virgibacillus sp. M23; assembly: GCF_034190895.1. NCBI lineage: Bacteria > Bacillati > Bacillota > Bacilli > Caryophanales > Bacillaceae > Virgibacillus > Virgibacillus sp. M23. The sequence goes on from NZ_JAWDHA010000018.1 coordinate 10,594, forward strand.
TTTATAACAAGAAAGCTTAACCACTTAATAAAGAACTATGACAGCTTGAATGAACAAGAACAATCTCAGGCAATGCAGTTCGTCCTAAAGCTGAACAATCAATATTTTCGAGAATATTGCGAAATGATAGACCGCATGAATGATATTTGTGACAAGTTGACAGATCGAAACAATCGTTTAACCGAAGATGTAGAGTTCTACCAATCTTTTATCAACGACAACAACCTCAATAGTAGATATGCATTTTACTGCAAACAAAAAGGAGTGATCTAAATGCCAGTAACAACATTTTCAGATGAAGAAATTCAATCATTCGTAAATGAAATCAAAAAGCAATTAGTTCCCATTTTATTGCAAGAATTAGAGCAAAAACAATTACCTCCGTTGCTCACTAGAAAACAATTCATGGAAATCGTAGATATAGGATCTACTAAGTGTAATGAGTTGTTTAATAGAGAGGATTTCCCAGTCAATAGAGAGTTAGGTCACCCGAGGGTAGTGACAAAGTTGTTCTTTGACTGGGTGAATGAAACTACTAATGCAGCGGAGGTTGGTCTTAAATATCCTTACAAAATCATTTAAACAATACCGAGTGGGGGTCGGTAATTACATCATAACGTATTTATTGAAGCATTACTGTGCAACCCCTGCAATTGTGCGAATCCTGCACATTGAAGGAGGTGAAAATGATGGAATATGGAGCGCGATTTCGGAAGATGAGAAAGCGAGCTGGTTTGTCGCAAGAAGATTTGTCGGAAGCAATGCACATGTCTAGGAGCAATGTATCAAGGCTAGAAAGTAATAAGCTTAAGATTTCATTCGATGATGCAATCAAATGGGCGCAAGCAACGAACTCTCAGGACATGCTTATTGCATTGGTTTGCAACATAGATATAGCGAGCGCCGCCCAAATGATAGCTGATACTTTCCAAACGGCAGGAACGATTCTGTTAGGAGGTCTTATATGAAGGAAGCAAAGGATTGTTATGTAGCTATATACGGATTAATCATATTGTTCTTTATCATTATTCATTATTTTTAGGGAGGGGTTCTATGAATCTAGAAAAACACTTTCTGCCAGATGATATTAAACGAGCAAGTGAGGAGTACTGGTGCGTCATGGATTTGCTAAGCATGATTATGAAATTAACTAATGAAGGAAATATCGCAAAAGCCAAGCATCTTTCTACTGATCTAACTAAGTCGTTGCATGCATTAGAGCGCATGAGTAGCAAGAAATATAACCAAGAAAAATTTAGTGAATTGCTATTAGAATTATCGCAACGAGGCGTTGACGTAGAAATAGTTAGGATGCATTTAAATGAGCGATAAACAAATAGATTGGTTTTATAACTGTCTAGGAATCGTGATGTTAATTGTTTGGTTTTTCTTACTTATCAACTATTAGGAGGTAAAACATGCGAGCAATAATAAGTTTTGAAGGTAAGCAATGTCCAGTGAAAGGTATCCGGTGGAATGAAGATGGAAGCATTGCACATTTAAGCTTTTATGATAAAAATGGAGAATTCCGGACTATTTTTAAAGAGGATTACGATCTTAAAAACATGGTCACGTGGGAGGAAGTAGAGTGAATCACCCAGCTGTCGAAAGAACATTGCGTACAGGCTATCCAGCAATGAACTATCGCACAAATGAATATTGCGTGGACATGCTTGGCAAAACAGTATGTACTGGCGACGACATTCTAGTCTATGAAGATTCATTTTTCTTAGTTGAAGCACTGACTGAACAATCAAAAGAAATACTTGAATTACTAGGTGCAACTTATGAAGAAGCGCAATAAAAAAGAACCCATTGCAGTGGGCTCAATAAAAAATGATCGGTGAAAATCATTAAATTATGACTTTATTATACTTCACCGATCCAATTAGGACAAGGGAGGAATAAATAATGGCTAAGAACACAATAGAAATGAGCCATCAGGAATGGCTTCAAGAAAGAACAAAGGGGATTGGTGGAAGCGATGCTTCTATCATTCTTGGATTAAACAAATACCGCACACCATTTGAATTATGGCTAGAGAAAACTGGTCAAACCAATATAGAAGATACCGCTGGAGAAGCTGCTTATTTCGGAAATCTACTAGAAGATATGGTCGCAAAAGAATTTGAAGTTAGATCAGGCAAAAAGGTACGCAGAAATAACTTTATGCTACAGCATCCACAACACTCTTTCATCATGGCAAACATTGATAGAAAGGTAGTTGGTGAAAATGCGCTACTGGAGTGTAAAACAGCAAGCATGTTCCTTGCTAAAGATTGGGATAGTGAAGAAATTCCAGAAGCTTACTTGGTACAAGTTCAACATTATTTAGGGGTTACTGGTTATGAAAAAGCGTATATTGCTGTATTAATCGGTGGTCAAAAGTTCGTCTGGAAAGAAATTGAACGTGACGATGAATTAATTCAAATGATCTTCGATGCAGAGGTTCACTTCTGGAATCATCATGTGTTAGGTAATAATCCACCAGCGTTAGACGGTTCTAGCGCAGCAGAAAGGTTTTTGAAAGAACGATACGCTGAATCGGATCCAGACAAGGTTATTGATCTTTCATTTAGCTATAAAGAAAAGCTGGACAACTTACTGGAATTAAAACAGAACATTAAACAACTTCAGGAACTAGCTAAACAAACCGAGAACCAAATTAAAAATGAGCTCCAGGATGCAGAGACGGGATTCGTTAAAAACTATCAAGTGAATTGGAAGCCTGTGAAGCAAAACAGGGTCGATAGCAAGCTTTTAAAGAGTAAATATCCTGATGTATATAACTCGGTTTTAAAGACCACTACAAACCGCAGACTTAATGTAAAGGAGATTGGTTAATATGCCAAATTGGGCAGAGGGAGTATTAAAAATAAGAGGTACAAGAAAAGATATAAGAAGCTTTTTAACAGGAGCATTAGAACCGATTCCTGATGTTAGTCAACAAATCGCTTCGTTTATGGGAAGGAAGTTCGAACAACCTGAAGTTGAAATCCATGAAGATGAATGGGACTTTAACATGAAGTCACCAAATGGACTTTATATCAAGGGAACTAGAAGGGCGTTTATTGAAAGTGATATTGTTTGGGATTTTGGTGATAGACATGAGGAGATATTGATAATCGATTCGTTCAAACAAGCATGGGGAGTAGATACTGAACCTTTTGCTATATTATCCAAACAATATGGAATAGATATAAAGATTTATGTATTTGAAAGAGGGATGGAATTTAATCAAGATATTGAGATTCGTAAAGGTAAAATCCTCAAGGATAACGAAATTAAGTTCGGCGATTATGAATGGGAATGTTTAATGCCTAACTTAGGCGGATGAACCTAGCTCTATCCAATAGATTAAATTTATAGGAGGAAATGAACAATGGCTACAAATTCAAGTGTTAAGAATCAAATTGCTAATAAAAATCAAGGGAACAACTCGGTAAATCCTAATAGTTTAGGGCTTAAACAGCTACTAGCTACACCAACTATGAAAAAGAAATTTGAAGATGTACTAGACTCAAAAGCTCCACAGTTTATGTCATCACTATTAAACCTATATTCAAACGATTCTTATTTGCAAAAAGCAGAACCAATGTCCGTTGTTACAAGTGCGCTAGTTGCAGCAACATTAGACCTTCCAATTGATAAAAACCTAGGTTATGCGTGGGTCGTTCCATACAGTGGTAAAGCGCAGTTCCAAATGGGATATAAAGGTTTCATTCAATTAGCTCTCAGAACAGGGCAGTATCGCAATATTAATGTCATTGAAGTGTATGAAGGGGAATTACAATCCTTTAATCGACTAACAGAAGAAATAGAATTGGATTTTGAAAAGAAACTATCAGATAAGGTCATTGGTTATACAGGTTTTTTTGAACTACTAAATGGATTCCGTAAAACAGTCTACTGGTCAAAAGAAGACATCGAAAAGCACAAAAAACGGTTCAGCAAATCAGACTTCGGCTGGAAAAAAGATTGGGATGCTATGGCTAAGAAAACAGTCATCCGTAACTTATTAAACAAATGGGGTATTTTGTCCATCGACATGCAAAAGGGTATGTCTGCTGATGGAAGAGATGCTAAAGAAATCAATGTTTCAGAGGATGGAGAAATTATTGATATTGAAGTAAATGAAGTTGATGATCAGAACGAAACAGAAATCAATTTTGATGAAAATGCACAATAAATCCAATGTACGTCTCCCAGAACATCTCTGGGAGACTGCACAAGACCAAGAAGAATTAAAACAACTGATATTGCAGTATATGGAGCGTTATGAGGGTTATACCGTTTTAAAAGTTAAAGGCAGATTCGCTATTTGTCAGATTAATAGGTAAGTAGGGAGAGATTCATTAATGAGTGATGTGAAGTGGATAAAGCTAAGTACAAATATGTTTGAGGACGAAAAGATCAGGCTTATTGAACAGATGCCAGAAGCTGACACCATCCTCATTATTTGGGTCAAGCTTCTATCACAAGCAGGAAAAACAAATGCAAGTGGTTATATCTATTTAAACGAGAATATACCATACACAGATGAAATGCTTGCAACGATATTTAATAGGCCGATTGGAACTGTAAGACTTGCTCTAGAAACTTTTAAGAGTTTCGGGATGATTGAAATTGACGAAAATTCATTTATTAGCATTTCAAACTGGGAGAAACATCAAAATATAGCTGGTATGGAAAGAGTTAAAAAACTTAATGCAGAGCGTAATAGAAGGTATAGAGAACGGAAAAAACAACAGAAATTAGAGCACCAAAATAATGATGACGTTAGCGTGACGTCACGTGACGGTACAGAAGAAGATAGAGAAGAAGAATTAGAAAGAGATATAGATAAAGAAAGAGAAAAAGAACAACAACAAGAAAAAGAAGTAGCTGCCATATCCCAGTTTTGGGATGATAACGGATTTGGTTTCAATAACATGCAAGGGAAAAAACAGTTGTTGTCGTGGTTAGATGATTCTTCTTTCAAAAATCCTAGTGTAATGATACTGAAAGCTCTAGAAATAGCTTGCTCTGTTAATAAACGGAGATTGAATTACGTGGAAGGTATATTAAGAAACTGGCAGAACGAATCATTGTTAACGGTTGAAGAAGTAGAGCAAAGAGATAAAAGTCGTAACAATAAACAACCTGTGCTTGCAGGTTACGATCCAAACAAAGACCGATTCTAGGAGGTAATCATGGAATCTATTAAAAGCTTTATGAAAACCATAGAAGAAGTTGGAGAGGAAGAATGCCAAGATTGCGGTAATGTTTATAAGTTATATCAGACACCAAGAGGTATAACAGGTGCTTGTAAACCATGTGAAGATGCAAAGTTTAAAAAGGAAATGAATCTTCCTACTGTTGAAGAATATCGAACTAGCAAAGAGATTAATTTTATTCATAGCTTTGAACGAGTAACGAGTGATTTAAGAAAAGCAACGGTTAATTCATACAAACCAAACCAAGACGAAACGACACAGAAAATCGCTAAACAAACTGCAATTGATTTTATTACTGGTTTTGATGGATTGAAGTCATTAGTTTTTAGTGGCTCCCCAGGATTAGGGAAAAGCCATCTAGCTTATGCAATTGCTAAAGCAATTAGAAATAAGGGTTATAAGGTTTTATATATCAAGTCAACGGATCTATTAGAGCGCATTCGAGGAACGTATAGCGAACACTCCAATGTAACCGAAGAACGGATATTCAAAATGATCAATGATCTGGATTTATTGGTTTTAGATGACATTGGATCGGAATATGTGAAATCAAACGAATTTGGTTACGAATCATGGGCATCCGATGTGCTGTATAAAGTCTTTGATATGAGATTAGAGAAAGCAACAGTATGTACTACTAACTACTCAGAGAGCGAACTGGAAGCCAAGTATGGAAATAACGGTCCTAGAATTATTGATCGAATGATGGATTTGGCAGCTCCAATCAGATTAGAAGGCGAAAGCTACAGAAGAAAGGAGCGTTTCTAGTGCAACACACAGAATGCGCCACTTGTGGCAGAAAGCTAAAGGATAAAAAGAGCATTGAGCGTGGCTATGGCCCTGTCTGTTATGAAAAGCACCTGAAGGCTGTTGCGGATAAATATAAAAAGAATCAATTGACGATATATGATTTTTTAGAGGAGGAAGCTGTGTGAAAATCTTGAAAGAGCAAACTATATACCAATGCGAGTACTGCGGTAAACGGCTGTTAAGCAAGAACGGAGCAAAGATTCATGAGGAACAATATTGCAACGATTCTCCAATAGTTAAGGCAGAACGCATTAAAATAGTTAAATCTTGTAATCATGAAATGGAAACAGCTTGGGATTATATACTCGGAGAAGCTGTAATGGAACCTGATTACGATTATTGCATTAAGTGTGGTGTAACTGAGATAGAAATAAGAGAAATAGAAGGTGAATCCCATGTGTAAAACCTGCAACAACACAGGAGGAATCGCATATCGGACAAGCTGGGGCATTGAATTTAAACCCTGCCCAGATAGTCACTGTGACTTCGTTAGCGATGATAGCGGTATAGAAAAACTTCAAGCTTGGCTGGATAGCTTGGATAGGAGTAAGACGGCATGAACACCGCAAGCGAATCAAATATTCCTCTACTTCCTAAGGGTGTGAAATATAAATTTATCTTGGAAGATTTGGAACTAGCTTTTTCCGAAAAACAATTAAAAAACATCGTGAGCCAATGGGAATACGGTAGAAGCATTGAAGATATTGCAGAAATCAACTCCAGGAATCCACATGAAATATTCTTAGCTCTGTATGATCAAGCACGAAAAGAAAATATAAAACGTCCGTTTGCTTATCGGATTGGGAGGTCTAGGGATGGATAACAGAAAGCTGGATCGGTTGATTGCAGTAAACAAAATCATTCATGAAATTGCTAATCGAGGACGTAGATTCTTTTATGACCAACGTAGAAATAGATACGCCCAAATGGTAATTGAAAAGCATAAAGTGTTTTTCATTGATGACTACACAGGAGAAAGAGTCTACGCTTATAACACAGGATTAAATGATCATAGAGGTTTCTCTCATGGAGGAACTATGTGGGGATTGATCAATGATTTTAGAGAATTTATAGTAACTGGTAATCAAACGAACGGAAACAATGGCTACGGTGGCTTGTATTGTCCTCATTGGGGTTATCCAGAGGAAGACATGAAATCTATAAGGGCAGTTGCTAAAGAGGTCGGATTTTTGAAAGGAGTAGAGGAATGATACAAGTCACGAAAGCTGTTGACATCTATACTTGCCAGTCTTGTTACAAGAATAAAAAAGACAACAATGTTGATGTATATATGATCTCTATTGGTTTGGATGAAAAGTCAACTACAAGTTTCAAACTATGTAAATCTTGTTTTGACGATGCAGGCAGAAAAGTAAGGGCAATCGATGTCCAAGATAAATCACCTCATGCTGGGTGGTTTTGATTAAAAAAAGAGACTTCTGAGCGAGTCTCTAATAAAATAGAACAAACGTTCCTTTCTTAAGCATATTATCACACTGAGAGGGGAAAAGAAATGACACTAAAAATGAACACACTTTATAACAGTGACTGCATTAAAGGAATGAAGAAGATCGAGGATAGTTCGATTGATATGATCTTGTGTGATCTTCCCTATGGTACAACAAACTGTAGATGGGATGAAATCATTCCATTTGATCAACTGTGGAAGCAGTACAAACGAATTATTAAAGATAACGGAGCAATCGTATTAACTGCTAGTCAACCTTTTACTACTAAACTAATTTCGAGTAATATGAGCTGGTTTAGATATGAATGGATCTGGAAGAAGGGAAGACACACGACTGGTTTTCAGAATGCTAAACGTATGCCATTGAAAAATCACGAGAACATTTGTGTGTTTTATAGAAAGCTTCCTACTTATCATCCGCAAGGGATTATACCTTTAGTGAAGGTAAGAAAATCAAAAAGGAAAAGAACTGGCGGCATATTTAGGGAAAATGATAAAAGTTTGATGAAAGAATATACCACCACTCATACAAATTATCCAAGATCAATTTTAGATTATTCTCGTGATAGTAAAACATTCCACCCAACACAGAAGCCATTAACCTTGTTTGAGTACCTAATTAAGACCTACACGAATAAAGGAGATCTAGTATTAGATAACTGTATGGGTTCTTGTACTACAGCATTAGCTGCAGATAATACAGGGCGTAACTGGATTGGATTCGAACTAGACAAAGATTACTGTAATAAAGGAATAGAGCGAATTAATGTGAATAGAGAACAATTAGGTTTACCGCAAACTTTAATGCATGTAATAAATGATTATTAGAAGGAGGGTATGAGAATGATTCAACTAACCATACCAGGTAAGCCGGTACCAGCTGTAAGGATGACACAAAAGAGTATGTACAAGAACAAATATGCACAGCGTTATCTGGCTTATAAAAAACAGGTTGGATGGATTGCTAAGCAGCACATGAAGGATAAGCCCATTGAAGGGCATGTAGGCGTTAAATTAACTCATTATATACATGGCAATAGAGCTGATATAGATAATCTGTTCAAAGGCGTTACTGATGCTCTCAATAAGATCGTATACAAGGATGATCGGCAAGTTAAACAGATGGAATCAAGAATCATTCCATGTGAAAAGGAAGAACAACGGACCGAGATTGTAATTTATGCATTAGATCGGCTGGGGAATATAGCAAATTAAAACAAATCTGCCGACCTTGAGCGTTTCTATATTAGATTAGTAGTTTTATAGTTACGAATGAAAGAAACGCTCAGATTGGCTCTAAATTAATAATATCGAGTGGGGGCGAAACATATGAGATTAAAGAATATTCCATTCAAAGAAGGAAAGCTCAATGTCGATATAGAAAATGAGAGTAAGCCTTTTGTTGTCGTATATTGTCAAGGAGAGGCGAAAATAACGTATTTACCTGACCATGGTGAGACAAAGGTTATTACGCATCAAGGGAGGGTTAAAAGGGTTAAATTTGATGAGGGGGAAGAGTTTTGAATGATAAATTAAATTTTATAATAGATAACTATCAAAATTTCTATGAAAATCAAAAAAACGGAGAAGACAAGAGTTTAGATAAAGAGATGAAAGAAATTATTAAGTATAAATTACCAAATGATATAGTTAATTTAATGAATCTAGATAAGTTTTCATATATGGTGGAAGGTTCCTACGGTATGGGAAACTATACTGAAACTCCTTGGGTCTCAATTTTTCATAGATCTATAACTGAAACAGCACAAAAAGGATTTTATATTGTTATTATATTTAGAAAAGATATGTCAGGTTTTTATGTATCTTTGAATCAAGGTACTACTTATTTAACTAAAAGATTTAAAGGGAATCCGAGGGACAAGATGAGAGAGGTGGCTAGCAAGTTACGAGAAGAATTAGACATTCCTCATAATGAATTAACAGCTATAGACATAGATTTAATTTCAAAAACAACTAATGCAAAGAATTATGAAGCAGCAAATATTTGCGCTAAATACTTTAGTTATAAAAATATGAATGACAGTAAATTAATAACCACTTTATCCATATTAATGGATTTATTAAATAATATAAAAGAATTGGTAGGTAGAAATAGTATAGATGATTTTGTGGATGAATTATTAATAAAGGAAGAGATTGATGATTTAAAATATCAAGAAGATATTTTATTATCAAAGGCGGCTAATACAAGTGAGAGTCCACAAAAGAGACCTAATCTTAAATCTTACAGCAGAGAATCTTGGAATAGGGATTCGTCAATCGCAAAAGAGGCTATTATAAATGCAAAATTTCTATGTGAAGTTGATAAAACACATCACACTTTTAAATCTTTATTATCCAAAGAAAATTACGTGGAAGCTCATCATTTAATACCAATTAATAAACAGAAAGATTTTAAATACAGTGTTGATGTTCCAGGAAACATAATTGCACTTTGCCCAAATTGTCATAGAGCTATTCATTATGCTGAAAAGACATTCAGAAATAAACTATTGAAAAGTTTATATAGTCAAAGAAAGGAAACTTTAAAGAAGTTTGGTTTAGATATTACCTTAGAAGAACTAATTAATTATTACTAATTTTGGGAGAAAATAAGTAAAAAGGTAGTTGGTATTAGTTATAGTTTGGCTACAATTTTTCATTAAATATGTGTATAGTTTTTAATTTAAACAAGAATAAAATTAAAAGATTAGGTGAAATCTTATATGAATAAAAAAATGGTAATTATTTTATTGATAATATACTCTCTTTTGTTAACTTTATACCTAACTAGTTACAATGAATTTATTTTAGAATTTATCGGGTTTTTAACCGTATTAATTTTTTTTACAATACTTCTAGTCTTGGGGTTAAAATATAATGATAAAGATATGAAAAATGAAAAACCAACTAAAAATCGAACACTATATGGATGGACGGATAACTTAGAGGGGGCACATAATTTAGCTAATTATCTTCTGAAAGATATAAAAACTAGTAGTATCATAGAAAATTTAGAAGTTATTAAGAAAAAATTAGAAAATTATTGTGGTAATGATTTAGAAAAAATAAGGCTTTTAAAAGCTTATTTTGATGCGGCTGCTACCAATAATTATAAATCATTATACTATAAGACGATATTAACTATATTTATAGGTATAGTTATTACTTCTTTACGAATGTTAGGTAATACCAATATAGAATGGATACCTGTTATCTTTGAATTAAACCCAGTTTTACTATTCGTTATTGTTTTATATTCAATACTATTACTTATTGAATATATGAATATGGGTAAAAATAGGAATAACTTAATTTGTAATATACTAGAACAATTAATAGATGAAAAAGAAAATTCTATGACTAATGTTAAAAAAGTAAATGAATATAGGTAGCTTACCAGTTAACTGGGGACACTGAATTACAGCAATATGTTGCAGTTTGTTTTTCCTTTTTGTAATTACTGAGTAGAAGAATTTAAAATTAAATGTCGATATAGAAAATGAGAGTAAGCCTTTTGTTGTCGTATATTGTCAAGGAGAGGCGAAAATAACGTATTTACCTGACCATGGTGAGACAAAGGTTATTACGCATCAAGGGAGGTTTAAAGGGGAGATAGTTTTGAATAATAAGAGATATATGTATCTTTTCGCAAATATATATATGATATTAATAACAGTGCCATATATATTAGAAATGTATTTAGAAGATAAAAGGATAATAAATATTATTTTATTTACGGTATTATGTGTAGTTTCAATTAATTTATTAGTCTTTTTATCCTATTATTTATTAGAAAAAGCCTTCAATAAGTTAGAAAAAAGATCAAAAGAAAAGTATAATTTATATGATTGGTTGGGAAACCCTAAATCGCCTATTAATTTATATGGAAAGTTTTCAAAATGGAAAGGCTTTGACTCGAAGAATTTCAAAGAAAATTGTACTTATTTAAAAGACGAGATTAAAAAGCAAACAAAAACAGTTGAGGGATTAAAAGATTATAAAAAATATTTGGAAATAAAAAATAGTAGCCCTAGACTAACGACTTTGTTGAACTCTTCTCAAACTATTATTATAGCGGTCATCACTTCTTCCTTAATAACATTTTTGAACTTTACAGATAAAAAAACAAGCTCATTATTTTTAAGTTATTTTACGTTTATAATTTTTCTAATTGGCCTAGGTATAGTAATTAACTTTATGAGCAATGAAATAGAAAGAAATAAGTTGTTACTTGTTTTGGTAAATGAATGTATTAGTGAAGAGGAACGAAACAATAATTTAAAAGAGAGAGTTCAAAATGATGAATTGTTTGTAGTTTCACCTAATGATAATAATTAAGCTGATATTCCATATTTTGATATAGTTCTACCAGCTAAACTGGAGGACACTGAATTACAGCAATAAGCTGCCGTTCGGTGTTCTTTTTATTTTTTATAAGATAATAATTCATGAGGGGGGCTCGGATATGAATAAACAAGAAATTAAAAATGCATTAAAGGACTATAGTTGGATGGTCAAAGAAATAAAAAGACAACGAAAAATATTAGAAGATGCAGGGACAAGCTTAGTAGCCCAATCTGGTATTGAGTCTGCTATGCCTAAACCAGAGGGGAACACAAGTGATCCTGTTGCTCGTGAGGTTATTCGTAGGGATAAAAAATATACCTGGATTAATCGACTGGAAAAGAAGGTCTCATTCATTCAAGAAAGGATACCAGTAATTACCGATGAGAGAGAACTAGCGGTATTAGAGTGCTTATTAGATGGAATGAGTGTAAGAGCAATAAGTAATCATATGGGATTAACTACAAGACATATACAGCGAATTAGGAATAGTATTGTGTCGCGAATGTCTCAAATGTCCGATATGTCCGACTTGTTGCCAGAACAAAAACGCTGTGTGTAAACTGGAAGGGAGGTCGGTGAGGCAACAATCTCCCGTTCTAACACTATATATAGTCCGTTCAGGTTAGGTCATAATTACATGACATGAAATAATAATCCTGTCGGATTATACGCTTATTGATTTCCTGGGATCAGTGAGTGATCGGTTACGATATATTGTACTAGGATATGTAAATGGTTTGGGCATCCAAGTTTTGCGAGGGCTTGGGTGCTGTTTTTTCGTTGGAAGATTATTGTATAGACTTTTTTATTATAGATAATAATAATGTTTGAGCTTGTATTAAGGAGGGATTTAAATGTCAGATACTTGGCCAATACTTAAAGAATTACCATATAAGAAACTCTTAATTACAGGTAGTGGAGGTCCAGATAATAACCTTAGTGTATTTGGGAATATGTCCTTTGAATTAATGCTTTCAACAAAACAGGTAGTTCATGTTGAGCTTGAAAAAGATGATACTAATGCAGAAATATGCTTAATAGTTTATGATGAAAATTCTGATAAGATTATAGAGAAAGGGAACTATGTCACTCGAGATATGAAAGGGTTTGATATTGAAAATCCTACAGATGAATATAAATTTTATTATTTTACTTTTTGGAGTAAACCAGGATTTAGTGGTGGAACTCAATGGAAACAAGATAACTTAATTGTAAAACAAAATAAAATTTATACACTTCTATGCTCTGAAAATAGTTATTGGCAAGAAGAAGATTACAATGACTTAAAAGTAAGAATTTATTAATTAAAAATCTTTATCTTAAGGCATCTCACAGAGGTGTCTTTTATATAGGAGGTGAGGTCATTGGCGAGAGGTAAATACCAAGATTGGTTAACAGAAGAAGGATTATTAAAAATTGAAGGTTGGGCGCGTGATGGCCTCACTGATGAACAAATAGCAAAAAACATGGGCATAACACCAAAAACGTTATATAGATGGAGAGATAAATATAGTCAGATTTGTCAGTCCTTAAAAAAAGGAAAAGAAGTAATTGATATTCAAGTCGAGAACGCACTATTGAAACGGGCATTGGGCTATAAATATGATGAGGTTACTTATGAAGAAGGAGTCGAAGTTAAGCGTGTCACTAAAGAAGTACAACCAGACACCACAGCTCAAATATTTTGGCTTAAAAACAGAAAGCCAACTACATGGCGTGACAAACAAGATATTGAACATAGTGGCTCTATAAGCCTATCTGAAAAAGCAAAGGAAATTGATGATTATTTAAACGGTGATATGTCGTGACACCGAAGCAAAAGCAATATTTAAACTTGATAAAAACAGAGCCTGTAAAATTTGGGCACTGGACAGGATTTGAAGACTTAATTGACATTCATAACGAATGGATTAAGTCTTTTTTGTTTGTGAATGAAGACCAGACTTTATTGGCACATAGAGGTAGTTACAAAACAACCTGTTTGGCCATTGCAATAGCCTTTTTAATTGTTCTATTTCCAAATAAGAATATCATCTTTTTCCGCAAGACGGACTCAGATGTGATAGAGATCGTGCTGCAGGTGAAGAAGCTATTGCTTAGCGACTACTTTCAAAAGCTTGTTTTAGTTCTTTATGAAACAGAAATTCAGCTTCATAAAGAATCTAGCTTTGAGATTGATACCAATTTAAAAACTTCATCCCGAGGAACGTCACAACTACTAGGCAGTGGGATTAAAGCATCGATTACTGGTAAGCACGCAGATATCATTATCACAGACGATATTGTTAACGTTAAGGACCGTGTCAGTAAGGCCGAACGGGAATTTATCAAGCTGCAGTATCAGGAGCTCCAGAATATTAAAAACCGTGGTGGACGCTTTATTAATACGGGTACACCTTGGCATAAAGAAGATGCTATTTCCTCGATGCCTAATGTCACTCGATACGATTGCTTTAAGACAGGACTTATTGACAAATCGCAAATGCAGCATTTAAGGGATAGCATGTCACCATCACTATTTGCTGCTAACTATGAGTTAAAGCATATAGCAGATCAAGATGCTATGTTTACTAATCCGAAATATACGAGTGATACAGAGTTAATCTACAATGGGGTGGCTCATATTGATGCTGGGTATGGTGGTGGAGATGGTACAGCATTTACCATTATCAAGGCTCACGGTGATAGATTGATAGGGTTTGGTAAGCGATGGGATAAACATGTAGATGATTGTTTGAATAGCATTGTTGCTTATCATAAAGAGTTTAGAGCTGGAACGATTCATGTGGAGAAAAATGCTGATAAGGGGTACTTGGCCAAAGAATTAAATAAGCGTAAAGCCTTTGCCCAGGAGTATCATGAAAGCCAGAATAAGTTTATTAAAATTACCACTTATCTCCGTAAATATTGGTCTAGTATTGAATGGTTAGAGGATACAGATCCAGATTATATCAACGAAATACTAGATTACACGGAGAACGCAGAGCATGATGATTCTCCAGATAGCGCTGCAAGTTTACTAAGAAAAATAAAAGGCCAATCTGATTGGCTTGTTTAGAGAGGGGTGAACCTATGGACAGTAAATATTTATTAAGCGATAACCCAAATGTAGTTGCTAGAGCTCTATCGAAGGCTATTCAGGATGATAAGCATTCACAAGCTAAAAATAAAGCCAGAGAAGGACAAGACTATTATGATTACAAGCATGATATCTTGAATAACCGCATTTTTTACTTGGATGATAATGATGTGCTGCAGGAAGATACCTTTGCTTCTAACATCAAGATTCCTCATCCATTTTTTACAGAGTTGGTTGATCAGAAGGTACAGTATCTATTATCTAATCCTGTGGAAATTGAAGTAGAAGATGAAAAGTTTCAAGAGCATTTAAACGAATACTATGACGATGATTTGCAGTTGTTTCTACAAGAAGCACTGGAAGGGACATCCGTGAAAGGATTCGAATATGCTTATGCTAGAACAAATAGTCAAGATATTCTCTGTTTCCAAGTCTCTGATAGTCTCCAGACTTTTGAGGTGTATGATAATCAAGGAGAAAGAAAAGCAGTGGTACGTTACTACAACAAAGACATTACAAGAGATGGTAAAAATACCTCTGTAGAGCATGCAGAAATATGGGACGAAGAGAAGGTAACGTTCTTTGTGAAAGATAAGAATGGCCGTTTTGTGTTAGATAGCAAGCGTGAAGAAAATCCACGTGCCCATGTTGTAGCTGTTTCAGAAGATGGGAAAGCATTAGAACGTTCCTATGGTACCATTCCATTTTACAAGCTTGGAAATAATAAGAAAGAGCAACCAGATTTAGCCCCTATCAAAGCGTTAATTGATGATTACGATTTAATGGCATGTTTTATATCCAATAACTTACAAGACTTCACAGAAGCTATCTATGTAGTTAAGGGTTATCCAGGAGATGATCTTAATAAGCTTCGTAAAAATATTAAGGCTAAAAAAACGGTTGGAGTGAGTGAAACAGGTGGATTGGATATTAAGACTTTCAATATCCCTGTTGATGCTAGAAAGACGAAACTAGAAATTAATAAAGATGCAATTTATAAGTTTGGCATGGGCTTTGACAGTACTCAAATTGGTGATGGCAATATAACTAATATTGTTATTAAATCTAGATACGCCTTACTAGACATGAAAGCCAATAAAGCTGAAATAAGACTTCGATCGTTGCTTCAGTGGATGAATGAGTTAATCGTTCAGGACATCAATCGACGACATGGCACTGCATACCAGGCACAAGATATTAAGGTGACAATCACAAGGGAAACAATGGTTAATGAAACGGACCTTGTCACCAATGAGAAAACAAAAGAGGAAACAAGACAAATTATCATTCAATCTATCCTTTCTGTTGCTCCTAGGTTAGATGATGAGACAGTCCTCAGGATGATCTGTGAACAATTTGAATTGGATTGGGAAGAAGTACAAGATCTCTTGGAAGCCCAGGACTATGAACCAGACTTTGAAGCTAATACGGATCCTGTAGAAGAGGGTGATCCGGATGAACCAGATGGACAAGTGGCAGAAGGAGATTAATCAGCTTTCCCAGTTTTCCGAGAATGCAACAAACAAAAAGCTGTTTAAGTATTATCGTGAAGCTTTGATTGATATAAAAAAAGAAATGAAGGTATTCATGGATGATTATGAGAATCTTTCTTTTTCTAAGAAGTTGGAAGCTGAACGCAGGATGGAAGTTGTTAAACAGATCGATGGCATACTTAGAGATACTTACGATAAGGCTAACGGTTCTATATCAGATCATGTGAAAGGTGAAGTAGAACGTGGTTATTATGGTACTTGGTACGCTATGGAGGGTGCCAAAAATATCGAATTAGATATGTCTATGCTACCTGAGAAATATATTAAACAGCTTGTCCATCGTCCTGTTAAAGGACAGGTATTTTCTAAGAGACTGTATAAGCATCGAAATAAACTAGCTAAGCAAGTAAACGCTGCTTTATTAGATGCAGCTGTCAGAGGGAAAGGTTATGCCGTTGCAGCTAAAAATGTTTCTGAATTGACAGAGGCATCTTATAAGCGTGCTTTTCGTATTGCTCGTACGGAAGGTGGCCGGGTGCAATCTACTGCTAAGCAAAAGAGTTATAAGGAAGCTGCTAAAAAGGGCGTTAAACTAAAAAAGAAATGGCTGTCTACGCTTGATGGTAATGCTCGGGATACGCATCAGGATCTGGATGGTCAAACCGTTGAAGTTAACGAACAATTTACCACGAGTGAGGGGAATAGCGCAGATGGTCCACGTTTGTTTGGAGTGGCCGAGGAAGATATTAATTGCAGATGCACGACGATTACAGAGGTTAACGGTATATCTCCAGAATTACGGCGTGATAATGAAGATAAAGAAACTTTTCCTTATAGAGATTTTGATGAGTGGTACACAGCTAAAACTAATGCAAACAGCAAGTCGATAGAGTATAATTATATTGACAGAAAGGCTTACGAAAAAATATTATCGGAAGGCTTTAAATTAACTGATCGGGATAAAGAAAAACTTTATGATTTTGATACAGGGTATATCCAAACAATAAACAGCTTTAGGATCAATAGCATTTTGCGGGAGGGCAAATTTTCTGATTTAGATGTTGATTCTAAACAAACGGTGAAACTTTTGGATAAGAAGATGAAGGAATACGCGTTGAAAGATAATGTTATTGCAAGACGTTATGAAGGAAGCGCAATGCTAGATAATATCTTCGATCAGAATCAATTAGCGGTAAGTAAGTTAAGGAGTAAAGAGTTACTTGATTTATTGAATAGCGGTAGTCTGAAGTATCAAAATAAAGGGTATACTTCAATAAGTATGATACCCGATGACAATGTGATGAAAGATAGGCCTATAGAAGTTTCCATTGGGCTTCCGGTGGGACAGAATGTACTTGTAACAGATAACGTAGTTAAAAGCGAGTTTATATTACCACGAGGGATGGAATTTAAAATAATAAACTTTGAAATCGTTAAGGGTAAAGCCAAATTAGTAATGGAGGTGGTAAATAATGAAAAGTAAAACGTTTCTTAAGTCAATTGGCGTAGAACCTGAACCAGATCTTAACCCCAAAAAAATGACGGACGAAGAAATAGCACGGTTAAGGTTTACATCAGTTTCTGAGGAAGAAGAAAAAGCTATTCTGAAAGAAATAAGAAATAAGAAATAGAAAACATTAAGCACGTAATCATAATAAATGGTTAGGTGCTATTTTTATTGTCTTTTTAAGGGAGGTGAGAGTTAATGAGGCAATCAATTGAAAATAATTTTACCTACCATAAACCAAAAGAAGGGCAACCTGAGAAATATACAGCTATCCGAGAAAAGGCAAAAGAGCTTGCATATTTAATGGATCAAGAATGTCCTAATAATCGTGAAAAATCACTCGCTATAACGAAATTAGAAGAATCAGTAATGTGGGCGAATGCTTCTATTGCTAGAAATTAGGCAATAGGGCTTTTTATTTTGTCCTGAACATGACATAAAACTGTTTGTACTGAGCTGGCAGTATACCCAGTAATCCTAAGCGGAACCGACCGCTATATAAATGGTATAGGAGGAAATGGACAATGGAATGGATTAAAGCAATTATTGAAAAGCATAAAAATGAGGACGGTACTGTTAACATTGATGAAGCTTTGAAGGAGATTAATCAAGAGTTTCCCAAAAATGCGGTGCCTAAAGATCAATATAACAACGTCTCCAACCAACTGAAAGATACTAATAAAACATTAAAAGACCTGCAGGATAAAACAAAAGATAATCCGGATATCCAAAAGCAACTACAGGACGCAGAAGAAGCACGAGAACAGGCAGAAAAGGATCTGCAAAAGCTCCAAACAGATGTGCAATTAAAAGAGAAATTGCGTGATGCTGGTGCGAAAGATGTTGATTATATGATCTTTAAATTGGGTGAGGTAGAACTTAATAAAGATGGTTCTATCAAAGATTTGGATAATAGAATCAAATCTTTAAAAGAGTCAAGCCCCTCTCATTTTGAATCAAAACAGAATGATGAAAAGGACAATAAGTCTAGCAAAGGTTATGAGGTTAAAGATAATAAGCTGGATGAGGGTAAACCAACAAAGACATATACGCAAGAACAGCTAAAAGATCTAACCCCTCAAGAAATTAATGATAATTGGGACGCTGTATCGGCTGCCCTGGAACAAGGAGGAAATGAATAATGGCATTACCAAATTCGAAATTTAAAAATTTTATTCCAACGATTTGGAGCGCAAGACTATTAAATAACTTAGATAAATCCTTAGTAGCTTTACAGTTTGTAAATCGTGACTATGAAGGAGAAATTCAATCGTACGGTGATACGGTTAAAATTAATCAGTTAGGAAACATCACCATAAAAGACTATGATGGGTCAGACATTGATGATCCAGAAGAAATTGATTCAACGCAGCAGTCATTGGTTATTGATCAAGCGAAATATTTCAACTTTGCTGTAAAAGATGTAGACAAAGCTCAATCTAATGTGAATTTACTTGATGGCTCTATGAAGCGTGCAGCATACAACTTGGCTGATGTGATCGACCAAGATGTATTCAATGTCGCATCAACAGGTGCAGGAGTAAAACAAGGTTCTGCATCCAATCCGATTGAGATTGATGTGAAAAATGCCTATGACACTTTAGTTGACCTTGGTGTTCTTCTTGATGAAAAGAATGTGCCTAGTGGAGGACGCAAGATTGCACTTCCACCATGGTTCCTAGGTTTGTTGGCAAAAGACCCACGTTTTACTAAGGATATGAAAGTTCTTGCTAATGGTGTTGTTGAAGGGGCAAATGTAGGGCGTTTCAATCTCCTTCAATCGAACAACCTTAAGAAAGGTACTGGTGGAGCGTTACACGTTCCAGCGGGTACTACTGATGGATTGACCTTTGCTAACCAGATTGTTGAAACGGAGGCATACCGCCCAGAGAAAAACTTTTCAGACGCAGTAAAAGGTCTATCTGTTTGGGGGCGTAAAGTAATTCAGAAAGACGCGTTGGCTGATTTTATTATCAAACCAAAAGATCCGGAAGCTGTAGGAGAAACAGGAAGTTAAGAGGGCGAATAGTTTCGCTCTCTTTTTAGTTGAGGTGAAAAACATGATTATTTCGCTGGAAGAAGCCCAAAAAATTGATTCATCAATTACACAAGATGACTTGGATGCTTTTGAACAATCCGTCCGATCCTTGACAAGCAACAATTTTCAAATGAAGCAAGTACGTTTTATGGTTACTGCCTTAAATGATAGAAGTATAACAGTCAGCAATACTATTAATGGTGTACGGTCAGGAGACACTTTGGAACTAAACTATACGCAATTTAATGATGGATTATATGAGATTGAAGAGATCAAAGGCGATATAGTCATTATAAAGGGGGATCCACTCTATCAGGAAAAGCCTAAACAGGCAATTCTCACACTTATTAAGTACCCTCCTGATATCAAACAGGGTATTAAGAAACTCATCAAGTATGACAAGAAAATGGCTGGAAAAATAGGCGTCAAATCGGAAACCATCAGCCGAATGAGCACTACTTATTATGATGTGAACGCCACTGATAATACGGATGGCTACCCGAAGGCTTTACTCTCATTCTTGAATAAATACAAGAAAATGAGGTGGAGCTAATGCAGTGGTTTACGATTCAGGAGTTAAAAAGTGATCCTAACGGGATTGGCGGTCATAGGCAAACGTGGCCAACAGTTCTGGAAGTAGAAGGCTATCTAGATTTAGTCACAGGTACCGACTTAAATCCTGTTCAAAATGCCTTTGTAGAGGATTCGACGCATATCTTAATTATTCCGGAGTTTACACCAGGTATTACGGATAACATGCGTATTGTTGATAAGGATAATCGCTTTTACTTCATCACGTATGCAGACGATCCTGTAGGAATTGGTCACCATAATGAAATCTATTGCAAGTATGGCGGTGTGTTGGATGGCTAAAAAAGCTTTTGCATTTGAAGATAATTCCAAGAAAATCAAACGTGAAATATTCGACACTTCAGAGGCAGGAATGGAAAGTGCTTTGCTAGCCGTAGAAGGTCAGGCAAAGTTGCTCGCTGCAGTTGGAGCTACAGGAGAAATGCGTGATAAGATTGGCCATTCCATTACTAAAGAAGGAAGCAACCGACTAAGTGGACAGGTTGGAACAAATGTGGAACATGCCATCTACGTAGAGTTTGGTACGGGAGAATTTGCTGAAAATGGCGCTGGACGAAAAGGTGGATGGGCATATCAAGATCCTAGCGGAGAATGGTTTTTCACATATGGGCAAGCGCCACAACCTTTTTTACGCCCAGCATTCCGTATGTCCAAGAAATCAGTCGAGCAAATTCTTGGTCAGAAATTAGCGTCAGCTTTTAAAGGGAAGTGATATTGATTGATCACGTTGTTACAAGAGTTAAATAGACAATTCACCCAGGTTCATAAAGAAAGCTACCACAACTATAATACGGCCAATGAAATAGATTATCCTTATCTAACTTATGATTTTGATGTTGAAGATCTAGCTCCTAATGTGGAGGGCTTCTATATCGACATCGATATCTTTGACAACACGGGTGAATTTATCAATGTCTTTGAAATAGAAGATAAACTGAAAGACTGGTTTAAACAAAAAGTTGTCTTAACAGAAGATCATTTATTGCGATTTAATTTTTTGCGTTCAATGAAAGTACCTACTGGTGACAATTTGTTAAGACGACGTAATATGCAATTTTATTGCAAAGTAGATTGGAGGAATAAAGAATGGCAGGATTAAGAAAAACAGGCTACACAAATAAGACATCTGAACGCTATATCATTAATGCAGCAACCATTTATACGGGTGTTGCGTATGTGCCAGGAGAAGGTTTTACTGGAGATCTTCACGGTGCTACGAGTGGTGGAGTTACGCTAACCATTGAACAAGAATATCGTGACGTGGAAGTAGATGGGACTGGTCATGTAAAAGTAAAAGGCAATAAGGTATTAGAAAGTGCCACTGCAACTGCAACAGCAAACATGAAAGAAATAACGGCTGAGACCATTCGCCGTTCTTTGAATGGATCCATAGAGGATGCAAAACCAGAAGAGGCTCCAGAAGGCTATAAAATAATCAAGTCTAAACGGTATTTAGAGGACAGTGATTATTTAGAAAACATTGCTGTAGTAGGTCGATTAACTGGTACTGATAAGCCTGTGATCGCCATCCTAGACAATGCACTATGTACATCCGGTTTAGAGTTGGGTACAGAAGATAATGGAGAAGCTGTTATCGAGCAAGTATACGAGGCGCATGCTACTGATGATCAATTAAATGCAGACGAAATGCCGTGGCGTATATATTTCCCTAATTTAGACGGAAGTCCTGATAATAGTGAAGAAGGAGGCGTTGAAGGTTAATGGATTTAGAAATGAGAGAGCTAAAAGGTGATGATCTTTTTACACTTCTAGCAATTGTTGGGAAGCTAGGTGTTGAGGAAGAAATGATGCTGCTATTTGAGGAAAATGTAGAAGAAACAACCGGTCCACAAGATCATAAAAAGAAGAAACCAACGAAAGCTGAACTGGCACGATTAGAAACAGAAGCCCAACGCCGTGGTATGAAGGCAGTAGCTGGCCTAACTCAGAAAGCGTTGAGGAACATTAAGGATATAAAGGTGGAAATCAACGACCTTCTTGCCAAACTTACGGGCGAGGATGTCAAAACGGTTGAGAATCTAAGCTTAGTAGATTATACAAAATTAATTACCCAGTTTTTCAAAAAGCCGGAGTTACGTGATTTTTTTACATCTATCGCGTCCTTACTTCAGCAATAGAGGACGGGCAGTTTAAATTCAAAGACATGCTTTATAAGCGTTATGGAAATCCGTTAGACCTTTTACGTACTTTTACGTTAGAAGGATTGACGGATTTTATTTTTTATCTATTTGACCAGGAGAATGAAGATACGCTATTTACGATATGGTTGCATAAAGATCAGGAATCTGATTTTGCGACTTTTAAGAAGAAAAACGGTAAGAAAACCCATAAGCAAAAACCAAAGTCTTTAACCAAAGAAGAAGAAGAGAAGATTATTAAGGCTTCTTTCCAATTCATCACCCCACGTCAGAAAGGCGGTGATTAGATGGGTGAAATATTTAAGTTGTTTGGAACAATTGGTGTCGACACAAGTGAAGCCGAGCAAGGGATTGATAGTGTAACAGGGAAAGCTAAAAAATCTGGGAATAGTATTTTTGGCACCTTCAAAAAAGCATTAGGTGGAGTAGCTAAGCTAATCGGTGTAGCGAGTGTGGCTATCGGTGCAGGAAGTGCAGCTATATTTGGTATGGCCAATAAAGCAGCAGGTGCTACTGACCGTATTGATAAGATGAGTCAGAAGCTAGGATTATCCAGGAAAGCATTCCAGGAATGGGATTTTATTTTATCTCAAAATGGTGCATCCATTGATTCAATGGGGCAAGGAATGAAAACTCTCACTAATCAAGTGGATGAATTATCCAAAGGCGGTAAGGTAGCAACAGATGCTTTTGGAGCTTTAGGTATTTCCTATGATGATTTAGCTGGTTTATCTCAAGAAGAAATATTTGAAAAGACTATAGTTGCTTTACAAAGTGTTGATGATGAAACCAAAAGGGCTGCTTTGGCTAACGATTTATTGGGTCGAAGTGGGCAAGAGTTAGCCCCACTTTTGAATGCAGGTGCCGATAGTGTAGAAGAAATGAAGAAAAAGGCACATGAACTGGGTTTAGTTATTGGCGATGAAGCAATAGACGCTGGTGTAGTTTTTACAGACTCTTTGGACCAGGTTAAGCGATCTTTGCATTCCGTTGTAACACAAATAGGCGTGAAGGTGATGCCGATTGCTCAGAAGTTTTTAGATTGGGTTTTAGCTAACATGCCAACTATACAATCGGTCACTAGTTTTGTATTTAACGCCATATCTAACGTAGTTGAAATAGCGGTAGGTGCTATTCAATCCTTTATAGGATGGATACAGACATTATACGAGAATAATAGCGAGACGTTTAATGGGATTTGGGGAACTATTCAAACGATATTTAACCAGATCGTAGCATTTTTACAAAATGCCTGGACGAATATAAAAACATTTTGGCAACAAAATGGTGAAGAAATCCTCCAGAGCGCTATGGCTATTTTTCAGTCCATATGGGAAACGGTACAGACTGCCTTTGACGCTATAAAGCAGATTATACAAACAGTGCTAGGTTTAGTAGTCCCGTTTATCCAAGAGAAATTAGGTCAAATAAAACAATTCTGGGACCAAAACGGAACGCAGATCATGCAGGCTGTACAAAAAGCATTTTCTTTTATCCAATCAGTGATTGGATTTGTCATGCCAATTGTGCTAGCCATTATCCAATCAGTATGGGGGAATATTAAAGGTGTAATTGATGGTGCGCTTAATATCATTATGGGGATTATTAAGACGTTTTCCAGTTTGTTTACTGGCGACTGGCAAGGAGTATGGGACGGTGTTAAGCAAATACTTCGTGGTGCTGTTCAATTGGTGTGGAATCTCGTCCAATTATGGTTTGTGGGTAAAATCGTAAAATTGTTCAAAGGATTTGGCAAGAGTGTAGGGAACATTTTTAAATCGTTAAGTAAAAGTGTTAAAAATATATGGAATGCCATGAAAAACGCTGTTGTAAAAGTGGCCAACTCTCTTTGGAATAGCGTTAAAAAAGTTTTCACTTCTTTGAAAAATGGTGTATCAAGCATTTTTAAAGGTGTGAAAAACGTAGCTAGCAATGTATGGAATGGAATTAAGTCAACGATTACCAATGTAGCTACGAAAATATGGAGTACCGTTAAAAATAAATTTAACAACGTAAAGTCAAGCGTGACTTCTATTTTTAATTCTCTTAAATCAACCGTTTCTAGTGTATGGAATGGAATTAAAGAGGCGATTTCCAAACCTATTAATAAGGCACGAGATGCAGTTAAAACAGCCATTGATAAAATTAAAGGGCTTTTTAATTTCCAGTTTAAATGGCCGAAGCTTAAAATGCCTAAATTTAAAATTAAAGGATCTATGAACCCGGTTAAATGGTTAGATGAAGGTGTTCCAAAGTTATCTGTATCATGGAATGCTAAAGGTGGTATTTTTTCAAGACCTACCATTTTTAATACAGCTGGTGCAGGCTTGCAAGGAGTTGGAGAGGCAGGTCCAGAAGCAATATTGCCACTCAATAAAGAAACACTTGGCAGTATTGGCCAAGGAATAGCATCTACCATGAACGCATCAACCCAACCTGCAAACAACAATATTACGATTCATAATACATTCACATCAAAGGAACTAACGGCCAGTGAGGTTGCAAGAAAAGAAAAGCAGATGCTACAACGATTGGCACTAGAAGGGGATATTTAAAATGCAAAAAGTGGTTTTTGAGAATAATAGAGGCAGTAGTATTACCTTTTCGAATCAACCTCCATTTGTGTTGTCATCAATTGAAGGTTTGGGAGATTTAGAAGCCAGTATTCAAGACCAAAAAGCGCCTTACCAAGACGGATCTACATTTATTGATTCATCGATGGAAACTAGACCAATCCCTATTGAATTTTCAATATTAGCTAACAATTATAGCGAAATATCGAAATACAGGAATAAGGTATCTTCTATTTTTAATCCTAAACTTGGAGAAGGGCTTTTAACTTATGAAAATAATTCAGGGAAATGGGAAATAAAATGTGTGTCTGAATCATCTCCGTTTTTCCCTAGCGGTGACAACAGGGGGCCTACTTATCAAGTAGGCTCTTTGAATTTAATTGCACACCATCCTTATTGGCGAGAAAAGATTATTAAATCTTCTCAAATGTCTTTTGTCATGGGTGGATTCTCTTTCCCATTACGACTGGGTACGCAATTCTCACAGCGATCGTTTAGACGTATTTTTAAAAATGATGGTGATGTAGAAACGCCTGTGCATATTGAGTTCAGGGGACCAGCCATTAATCCTGTAATAAAAAACAATACGACTGGTGAGTTTATTCAAGTAAACCGCACTTTGTCTGAGACAGATAAACTTATAATTGATACCACTTTCGGACAAAAATCTGTAGAGATAGAGGATGCAGAAGGTAACCGAACCGATGCATTTAATTGGATCAATCCGCAAAGTTGGTTCTTTCAGTTACAAATTGGTGAGAATCAACTCGAATATAACAGTAATAACGACAGCACGAAAACAAGGGTAGTTATATCCTATCGAAATATGTATGTGGGGGTGTAAGGGTGGCTGAGTTATCACGATTTTTTGACTCGACTCCAGATGATGAACGACTGTATACCGCAGATGAATTTGCCGAGTATTTTAGACGATTGCTTACAAATGGTATTTTCAACGGGGGTACCAATTTAAAAGTAGAGGCAGATGGGAACAACATAGAAACATATATTAATCAAGGGTTCGGCTGGATAGAGGGTTATCTCTATAAAATCCAGGACGAACCTTTTTATTTGCAGCACGATTTACCGCATAATGAGCTTGATCGTATTGACCGTATTGTTTTGCGCTTAAATACATCTTTAGAAGTGAGATCCATTAATGCTGTGGTGTTAAAAGGTACACCAGCGACCTCTCCGGAAGCCCCAGCATTGACGAGAGAAAATAATGTCTACGAATTGTCGTTAGCACAGGTGAAGATTGAAGCGGGAAAGTCTTATATTGAAGCCTACCAAGTTACGGATGAACGCTTAAACAATGATGTATGTGGCTTGGTTAACTCATTGATTCAAGCCGATACTACTGAAATATTTAACCAATTCCAGCAGTGGTATGAAGCTAAGACAGCAAGCCATGAAGGGCAATGGGAGGATTGGTATAACGAACATATTTTACAATTTGAGCAGCAATGGAATACCTGGTTTGACAATGCTACCACTGAATTTAACAATAGATGGGACAATTGGTTTAGTAATACACAATCTGACTGGAATGCCTGGTTTCAAGGAACAAAAGATGATTGGAACACATGGTTTGAAGATCAACGTGGTCAAGCATATGTAACAGGGAAGGTATTGGAAGAACGCATACAACCCATTGAGGATGAGTTAAAAGAAGCAAGTACGATCATAAATGGTGGCTTGAAACTATCCGATGGGATTTTTGAAGGTGGGCTTGAGCCATCCTTTGCAACAGCTAATTATATGGGTTTATCAAGTGGAAATGCGATTATAGGGGGTCTCCCTTATTATTACGAAGAAAATAATATTAGTCACGATGTATCAGGAGTAAGAGATGGAAAAATGTATAGATATGTTGTCCAGTTGGATTTAATAACAGGCAATATCGAGGTAGTGAAGAAAGAAGAACATGGCAAATACCCGCCTCTAATTAGGAATACGGAGGTATATGAATTGTCAATAGCTACTGTTGAGCCAGATCCTGATCAACTCATAGCATACAAGCTCACAGACACAAGACAAGATGAAATTGTGTGCGGATTTGTTAAACCGTTAAATAAAGATTTACCAGTAGCAACGTAGGAAAATTGTTTGATGAGGGAGGATAAACATGGCTCAAAATAAGTTAATGCCTATACGAATACTATCACAGGACTTAAATTTGCTAGGAGAAATCGATAACTATGAATCTTTGCAATATCCACGCTCACTTCATTCCATCGGTAACTTTGATTTACGTATTAATCGATACAAACAACATACAGAGAAGTTAGTTAAAAATGCGCTTATTATGCTGGGTAGTCAACTTAATAAAGTTGGAATCATCAAACACCGAGAAATAAAATTAGATGAAAATGGAAAAGGCTCGGAGCAGTGGACTATTAAAGGGTATCAGTTAAAAGGGATTGTTGGACAACGTCTTTCCATTCCTCCAGCACATACGGATTATGATCGTAAAAGCGGACCAGCTGAAACCGTCATGAAACATTATATTAGTCAGCATTTAGTTAATCCTGATGATCCTAATCGCAAAATACCTCATTTAGTCATCGCAGAAGATAAAGGACGTGGGCAACATGTTACCTGGCAAAGCCGTTTTAAAAATATAGCAGAAGAGTTGCAAGATATATCGCTAGCAACTGAGCTGGGTTGGGATATTACGCTTGACCTTGAAAATAAGCAGTTTATCTTTGACGTCGTAGAAGGTATAAATAAAACGACTGATCAGAGCGATGTGCCGCCAATATTATTTAGTCCTGAATTTGAAACGGTGAAAAGCCAATCCTTTTCCGATAGTGATTTGAATATGAAAAATTACGGTTATGTAGCTGGACAAGGTGAAGGAGTTGAACGTGAAGTTATTGAAATAGGTGAATCTACAGGACTTGAACGAGTAGAAACCTTCATCGATGCTCGAGATATAGAAAATTCAAGCGAACTAGCTGCACGTGGTCAACAAAAAATGAAAGAGTTGCAGAATGAATTTTACTTGGAAGCAGAGATACTTAGCAGTTCACCATTTCAGTATGGTAGGGATTATGATTTAGGTGATATTACGACGTTACAAAATAGAAGTTGGGGTTTAACCAGGAATGCTCGTATAACAGAGATCAGCGAGGTCTATGAACCAGGCGCTTATCAAATAGAAGCAACTTTTGGCCAATCAAGACCAACGCTGACTAAGAAGATTAAGGAGCAATTTTCAGAGTATGAAAGATTACTTAAGATGTGAGGATTTACCAACGCTTAATAGGCGTTATTTTTTATGACAATAAAAACGGAGGTAATATAGTGGAAAACGCATTTAAAGTTATGATAGGAGCAGGGGGCGGACTAGCCTCATTTTTATTTGGAGGTTGGTCATTAATGTTGAATATTTTATTAGGATTTGTGGTTATTGATTATATCACTGGATTTATTGCAGCTGGAGTCGACGGTAAATTAAATAGTGGTATCGGTTGGAAGGGGATTGCTAAAAAAGTAGCGATCTTTTTCATTGTGGCTGTAGCTCACATGGTGGATGTTGCTTTGGGTGGAGAAATGCACATGTTTAGGGATGCAGCTATCTTTTTCTACTTAGCGAATGAATTGTTGAGTATTACTGAAAACGCAGGAAAGATTGGTGTTCCTGTACCAAATAAATTATTGAATGCTGTTGAAGTACTCAGAGGAAAAGGAGACGATAAATAATGCCGAAAATAATTACAGATTTTATACCTAAATCTCAAACGAATCAAAGACCTGGTCACTCTATGAAGCCAAAATTTTTAACAGTTCACGGTACTGCTAATGAAAAGAAAGGCGCAGATGCAGAAATGCACAGTCGGTATTTGCATAATGGCGCAGGTGGCCGAGAGGTTGTTTGGCACTACACTGTCGATGACAAAGAAATATACCAACACATTCCAACGAATGAAAACGGTTGGCATGCTGGCGATGGCAACGGAACAGGAAATCGACAATCAATTGGAATTGAAATATGCGAAAACAGCGATGGTGACTTTAACAAAGCAATTAAAAATGCCCAATGGCTTATTAAAAAATTAATGAAAGAACATAATATCCCTATTGATCATGTTGTACCGCATAAGCATTGGTCTGGCAAGAACTGTCCTCGCTTGTTGCTGAATATGTGGAGTACATTTATAGATGGGATAAAAGGAACTAGCGGAACAGTTGAGGCACCTAACCAACAAGTCGGATCTGAAACAGTAACTAATGGCTCTATTGTTGATTACCTTAATAGCATTGGTAAAGATGCTAGCTTTAGCGCACGTAAGAGGTATGCTGCAGATTACGGTATCGATAATTACAAGGGATCAGCTGACCAAAACCTTGAATTGCTTCATAAAATGCGTGAGGGTAAACCATCTAAACCTAGCCAAGCAAAAGGTACCGTTCATTTGCCTGCCTCTGCAAAAACGTGGAGGACATACAAGCTTAATGTTAAACCTGTGAAGAAAAATAGTGATTGGAGCCTTACTCCTGCTAGATATGGTGGATTAACTTATAAAATTTTAGATAAACCATATCCAGATGTAGTCACTATAAAGACTGGAAGAGGTAAGCGTAATATTTATGTTGGTTCTGGTACTAGTGCTGTGATTAAGTAAGTATTATGCCCTGCCTTTTGGTGGGGCATTTTTAATTTTGTAAAATAATTTTTACTTATTAGCAGGACTTTTTACTCTTTCTATAGAAAGGTATATTTAGGAACATATTAATTAGAACTATATGGTGATGAATTTGTTAATCAATAATGACGCTAACCAAAACTTATTACGTGATAACTCAGTTGATCAAGTTCAATATGATATTATTACATTAAATTCATTGATTTTTGATTTAATAAAAATACATAATTCTTTCTCTTATAATATGCGAGAAATAAATAACTTAAATCTTAATAAAAAACTGGTTAAGCATATATTGAACCAAATAGATGAAACTAATACATATTTGATTAGTTATGAGTTTCGCTCAATATTAAATGAATATGTTAGTGAATTAGAATTTTTGACTATTGATATTGACTTAGAATACACTTATAATAAGTTAGATTTCAGATTACGTATCAAACAACTTGAGTCAATAATTTATAAGTTGATCCATTATAATACCGGAAAAAAAGAAAAAGGCGAAATACCTTTAAATAAATGTTTAAATGATTTACTTGGGTTTAGAGTGTGTGTTGAAGGTTTTGATCATGATTGTTCTGTTTTTAAAGAAATGTGTGATTTTATAGCGAAAGATTACAAAATTAGGTATAGAAATTCCTCAAAAGGAGAGTATAGAGCTACACACGTTTATTTTTACGGAGACAGTAACAAAAATTTTCCTTGGGAATTACAAATATGGTTGCCAGAAGATTTCAAAACCAATTATGAATCTCACGAAGAACATAAACAAGAATATAAAAAGTCTGCAAAAATTCACAAAGAGGCTTTTAAATAAAGGAGGTGCCGTTCATGGCATATCACTTTTTAGCAATTATAAGTCATTATAGCAAAGGGTATAGAGTTGGGTGGCATTACTCATCTGAAGAACAACTAGATAAAACTGTAATGAATGGTTTTATGAGTAAAATTAAAAGAAAATGCGGTGATGTTCAACTAGGTTTGCACAAATTGTCTACAGAATCAACTTCAATATCATCTGTAGTTGAGAAGGACAGTTTTTTTGAGGATGTAATTTTCACCGAGGACATGGATACATTTATAAATTATGTAGCTGGTGATCAAAAACTGTCGGCTTTAGACATTTCTAAATTTGTTCTAACGATATGGCCGATGTCTCATATTAAATTGCAGAAAATATTATATTATATTTATTCTGAATTTCTTGTAAGAACTGGGGAAAGATTATTTAATGATCCTATAGTTTCTTATAAATATGGGCCAGTTGTGGAAAGTGTATTCTCAAGATTTACGGAACACGGAGCATCAATAATTGACTATACTGAGGATGAAAACTTTATTATAGCAGCTGATGATATGGCGGCTACTCCATCATTAATAAAAGTAATAACTTCGGAACATGGTTCTAGCGCTGTTGATTGTATATTTGATATTATGCATAAATATGGAGAAGAAAAACCTTTTTCTCTAGTTGATAGAACGCACAGAAAAGGTGGACCATGGCATAGGGTTTATCAGCCAGGCAAAAATAACGTTATAACAGATGAATCAATCTTACAATATCAATACTTGGTAGAATAACCTTCTCTTGTTTAAAGAGGGGGTTTCTTTTTTTACCTTGAATAAGAACGGTAGTTCGTATATAATAAGAACAAATGTTCTAAAGGTGGTCTTATTATGAAAGGATTACTTAATCGTTCTGCAGAAAATAAGCAAAAAATCATTATCTTTTATATGGATAGCAATAACAATGTTACGGAACGTTATATCCGTGTGCTTGAGGTGAATGAAAAGAGTATATTGGCTTATTGTTACTACCGTAAAAAAGTGAGAACATTTAAGTTAGAAAATATCCTTTCAGCTGGATCAGTACGAAAGCGAGTGGGTGCGTAATGAGTGTAAATGATCGAGGTAATATTAAATGGTCATCGATAATGATGCCGGAACATATTGAAATGCTTAATAATATATGGGATGAACAAGATCGTAAACAGAAGCCTATAATAGATGAACAACAACAAGAAGATATTAACTTAAAGCTGCACATGGCTGTAAAGAATGATTTAACTGTCGAATTAAAATATTTCATGAATCACGACTATTATAATGCTAAAGGGAAGATAGATAGTGTAGATAGGCAAAACAAATATATAAAAGTAGCAGGTCAATATTTACCCATAGAAAGTATTATTGATGTATGGATAGATTAAAAAAGAATAGCTCTCACTTTTGGTGAGGGCTATTTAAATATCTTCCTTATTGTTTTACCTGCAGCTTTGCCTGTCACACGTCTGCCTATTCGTTTCCCCGCTTTTCCTTTCCTTACAGCATCAACATCGTTCCATATGCGTAAGAACTTATAAATACTCGATTTAAGGCTCATTTTTTTCACTCCTTAGAGTTTCTTCACGTTCTATTATTAGTTTTTTAAACTCTTCCAAATCCTCTAGCGTAGCTTGATTACGAACAAAACTCCTTGCCCTAGAACGATTACTCAAATACTTTGCTCTTTCTTTATTTTTTTCTTGCCAGCGTTTATTTGCCTCTGTTTGATTGTTCATTACTTAATCGCTCCTTTTCCGCTTGCAGCTTCTTCTTTTTCTGTCTCAAAAAAGCATAGCGGATTGCTAACAATGTTATAATAATCCAAATAGTTACCAGTAATATTTTCATTGTATTTGTGGTATACTTAGGTGAGAGGGAAAGGGGATTATTTCCCCCTTCTCATTCTCTTTAATTCTTGCCTTAGCTTTTCGATTTCTAACTTCGATTTTTGGTTGGTGAGCCAAAGTTTATTTAAAGTTAGAATCGATATCGCTAGGGCTATTATTTTTCCTAAGTCCTCCACATCTTCACCTCCTTTCTATATTTCTATTATACTATGCGTAGTATTAAAATGCAAGGCTTTTTTACCGAAAAAACCATTTTTTTCTTATGAAATAATCTTTATAAAAGCAAAAACAAACGCAAACCTTGAGACGAAAATGATTACATTTAATGTAGGAAACAAACAAACTTTGAACATGATAAGATCGGCGCTAATATTATCGTAGGTGTAGAATGAAGTTTAAGTAATGCTAGGAGCTCGTAACATGTGAGGTTTTTATGAGGTCTCACAGGAATCTCACCAGTAATAATAAAATTTCGAAATAAAGCGAAATCCCATAACTATTTTTAGATGTTTTTTCGCTTGAAATAATTAAAGAGAATGTGGATGAAATCCTGCATATTTATCTGAATTATGGGCGGCATGATGTAATTCATGCTCCAAAACTCTTGATAAATAAGGATTATTGAGTTATTTGCTAACAAAATACTAACATGAAGTAACAGAGATTTCTCAATGGGTTTCAACTCTTGAGAAGTCTCTTTTTGTCTATTCACTGCTTTAAGTAGGTTGGATTTATAATTTTCTTAGAAAAAACAGTGAAAAAATTTAGAATTTAGCCGGGAACGCTCGTGACTTTAGTCGTGGGATGAATTGGTTGCGTATACGGTGTACAGATTAGATACTGAAGGTAGATTTCTGTATATCAAGTATCCGGCATGATAAAAGTTTGCTAAAAAGGTTTCTTTAATGAGGGCAACTTGCTGTTTTGGTGGTGTATTGCTGAAAAGAAAATATCAAAAAAATTGAAGATGAAAGAAAAACGATATAAAAAAGAATACATGACTTTTATAGATGACTCAAACAAAGTAAAATTAATGTGAAGTCTTGTCACTAAAGAGAACAAAATAGAAGAGGGATTCAAGTAAAAAATACACACAATTATACAGGACTTATGGTAATCCTCAGAAATTATAGAATGATAAAAAGGTGTGGATATGGTGATGGCGACAAAAAAGAATTCACAAGCTTGGGAAGGGGCAAAAACACGATGTCGTTTGAATGAGACTGATATACAAATGGCCAAGGAGTTGAGGATGACACCAAAGAGCTTAATTAAAAATATCCCAGTCCCTAATCAAAAAAGGAAAGCAACTGTTAAAGTATGGATTCGTAATCTTTATGGGGAGATGTTTGGAAGGGTCCTAACAGTTAACCCAGCTCTCAGTAAAGCATTAAGAAAATCTATGAAGCAAGAAGATGCGATTGTATCTAAACGCTGGGTGGATGAGGAGGACTTACCGTTTTGAAGAAATCTAAGATTAATCGATTATCTGAGGAAGAGATAAAAGTTATATTGAGAGCATCTGATGAAATTATTGCAAAAGGAGGAAGAACACTTCTTGCTAAAATCTTAAAGGGTTCACGGGAAAAGAAAGTATTGCAACTGGGGTTGGATAGGTGTCCTGTCTATGGTTATTTTAAGTCAGAGAAACTAGATGAAATTATGAAAAAAATTGATTGGATGATTGATTATGATTTTCTAGAAATTGAGTATGACGGAAAATTTCCAATGATTGTTTTCACAGAGCGGGGTTGGTACATAGAGTCCGATCAATATGCTGATGAACTTTTAAATGAATGGAAGGAATGGGCCAAACAGGGAAAACAAAATCCTGATATGAGCTATTTAAAGGATCGGAATAGGAAAATGATTCTATTATTGCTTGAGAAGATTAAAGAGTCCGGAGATCAAGCGTTTATTCCTTATTTAGAATTATGGGAGAAAGTTGATTATAAAAAGGTAAGAGCTGAGATTCGAACAACTATAAATGTAATAAATAGAAATGAGCCGATTGATCATTCAGTTGTAAAAGAAAGGACAGAATCTATAAATGAAGCACTAGAGGGCTTAGAGCCGCATGACCTGCTTTTAAAATGCTGGATATGTGGAGTAAGATTTACTTTTACAACGGGAGAGCAACGATTTTATGAGAAAAAAGGCTTTTCATACCCGAAAAGATGTAAAAAGTGTCGTAATGAAAAGGATATCTAATTCTCTTATTAACAAGTGAGTTTAGTAAGAAATTTTTAAATGAAGAATATTCGGGTGTAATTAAAAAGTTAACATGAATCTGTTACACCTAATTGGACAAGTTAGTTAAGGGCAGATAGACTTGGCTCAAATAAAAGCCGAGGAGATTTTAAAATGCCCAAACGAGCGAGAAAATATTTTTCCAAAAAATTCAGGTGATGTAATAACGCCTGAAACCCTATGTGAAGGAGTTTGTTTGATAACCCCTGAATAACATACCTTTTATTATTTAATAAAAAGGATTTACTTTATATTGTAGAGAGCTTCTGATTAGTTTATTGAACTTTTGAGAAGCTCCTTTTTAATTCTATAATTCTACTTATAGTTAAATGATGGAAAGTCCTAACTGTATTGTTGACATGAGTTATCATATGAAATACTATAATATTAAATGAAAATGATTATCATTATCAAAAAAAGGGGAATACATATGCTAAATAACCAATTACATAAAAAATGGGGATTACTTTTATTTGTTGTACTTATGGTTACACTGCTTGTAGCTTGTGGATCGGAAGAAACTTCTTCAGAAAACGCTTCGTCTGAGGAAGGGGAGAAGTCTTCAAGCGAGAATTCAAAAGAGCGGGAAATTGATCACGCTATGGGGACGACAACTATCAAGGGAACCCCTGAAAAAGTTGTGACGCTGTACCAAGGAGCAACGGATACCGCTATTGTATTTGGGGTGGAGCCAGTAGGAATCGTTGAGTCCTGGGTAGAGAAACCTATTTATAAGTATCTTAGAGATGATCTAGAAGGAACGAAATTAGTGGGGGAAGAGACACAGCCAAATTTAGAGGAGATTGCGAAGTTAAAACCGGATGTTATTTTTGCATCGAAACTCCGACATGAGGAAATCTATGAAAAACTAAATAGAATTGCTCCCACTGTAGCCATTGATCAAGTCTATGAATTTAAGGAAACAGTTAAATTAATGGGAGAAACGTTGAATAAGCAAGATAAATCAGATGAAATCTTGACCAATTGGGATGAACGGATTAAAGATTTCAATAAAAAAGCTGCCGAAAAGTTAGGAGATGAGTGGCCGCTAAATGTTTCTATCTTGAACTTCCGAAGTGATCATGCTCGTATTTATTTTGATAGTTTTGCCGGAATGATTCTTAGAGAAGCAGGCTTCACTAGACCAGAGAATCAACAATCAGATGAATGGGGTATGAAGCTAACCGATAAAGAAAGTATTAATGAAATGAACGCTGATGTTTTCTATGTTTTCATGAGTGATGACCCAGCGATTAAAGATAATTATAAAGAATGGACGAACCACCCTCTTTGGCAGAATCTGGACGCTGTAAACAATGACGAGGTTCATATGGTCGATGAAGTTATATGGAACATGTCAGGTGGAATTCAAGCCGCAAACTTAATGCTGGACGATTTGTATGACAGGTTTGATTTAGAAAAATAAATGACGAAAGATAGGAGGATTTCTCCTATCTTTGTTTCTTTGGGGAGAAAAATAATGAACAAATTTATAAACAATCGACATATAAGGTGGATAACGCTTCTTGTTCTATTGCTTTTATTTGTAATTGCATCTTTTTTAAGCATATTTTTAGGAAAAACCTCTATACCTCTCTCTACAGTTTGGGACGCCTTCTTCCATTATGACCCTTCCGACACAAATCAGGTCATTATTCGTACGTCGCGCTTAACCCGAACATTAATTGCTATTACCATAGGAGCAAGTCTATCCATTGCCGGAGCGCTTATGCAAGCATTGACGCGTAACCCATTAGCAGCACCTGACATCTTTGGGGTGAATGCAGGAGCACTATTTTTTATCGTCGCTTCAGCTACCTTCTTTTCAGTAGAATCCTTAAGCGGGTATATGTGGATTGGCTTTATAGGAGCTGGACTTGCGGGGGCGATCGTATATTTACTAGGTTCAATGGGGGAAGATGGCTTGTCTTCGGTTCGCATTGTCTTAGCGGGTGCCGCAATTAGCGCGCTTTTTATCTCATTCACGCAAGGGATGCTCGTTTTGGATGAACAGCGTATACAAAGCGTGTTGTTTTGGCTAGCTGGTTCTGTGGCGGGTCGGGAATTAAGCCTTCTTCTACCGGTTCTTCCTTTTATCTTAGGAGCCATTATTATTTCGTTATTGGTTGGAAAGCCACTGAACATTCTTATGTCTGGTGATGATGTGGCTAAAAATCTTGGGCTAAACACCAGTTTGGTTAAATTGGTAATCGGAATCATTATTGTGTTTTTAGCTGGAGGCTCTGTAGCTATAGCAGGGTCGATAGGGTTTATTGGCCTGGTTGTACCTCACATTGTTAAAGGAATCACAGGACCAAATTATCAATGGATTTTACCGATCAGTGGTATATTCGGGGCTACTTTGCTATTATGTGCCGATATCGCAGCACGACTCGTCATTGCCCCTCAGGAAATGCCTATAGGAGTTATGACGGCTCTTTTCGGAACGCCATTTTTCATTTATATAGCTAGAAAAGGGGTGAAGAAAAGTGGGTGACTTTTACACAATCAGAAGTAAAAATGATAAAATTTCAATGCAATTTCATAAAAAGTCGTTGTTTATTTTGATTTGCTTATTATTGCTTACGGTAGTTGTCTTTATCATAAGCCTTTCAGCAGGAAGCAGTTATATTCCTGTGGGAGCGGTTTTTCAAGAGCTCTTTAGTGAAAGCGATTATACTTTTATACTTCATGAACTCCGAATGCCCCGTGTAATAATGGGTTTCCTTGTGGGTGCAGGGCTTGGAGTTTCCGGGTTAATTCTACAGGGGATGATTCGTAATCCTCTAGGTTCTCCGGACATTGTAGGAGTAACAGGAGGGGCGTCTGTAGGAGCGGTTTTGTTTATTGTTTTTTTACTGGGTGAGATGAGTGTCAATTGGCTTCCCTTGGCTTCGATTATTGGAGCAGCAGTTACATCAGCTATTATCTATTTATTATCATGGTCAAATGGGGTGACTCCCATGCGATTAATTCTTATTGGAATTGGCATTTCTGCATTGACCAATGCCATAGTGACCATGTTTATGGTATCAAGTGAGTCTGCCATTGCTTCTAAAGTATATCTATGGTTAACCGGAAGTTTATACGGTGCCAATTGGCAGGAAGTAATCATTCTCCTTCCCATTATCCTTACCTTGATCTTTCTCTCGCTATTTTTTACAGGGATTGTGAATGTCAAGCAATTAGGAGACGATATAGCGATCGGTATGGGTGTTCGAGTTCAATTTTTCCGCTTTCTATTACTTGCTTTGAGTGTTGCATTAGCTGGCGCTGCTGTTTCTTTTGCAGGTGGCATAGCTTTTGTTGGGCTAATCGCTCCTCATATCGCTCGGATTATATTGCATAAATCGTTTGCTAATTTAGTAGTTGGTTCTGCGCTTATCGGATCGTTAATAGTGATGGGAGCTGATATCATAGCTCGTACGGCCTTTTTGCCATCGGATATTCCTGCTGGAGTATTTACAGCTGGGATTGGGGCACCATTTTTCATTTATTTACTATACCGCAACAGAAAGGGGTTTCGTTAATGATTCCTGTTCTTGCATTAATGGAAGAGGTAAAATGTATTGAATTTTTAAATCATCAAATGCAGCGAATCTATGCTCCCAACTTAAAGGTTACTGCGTCAATGATGATGAAGAAGTACGCTCAGGTTCTTCCAGCTCAGGTATTGGATTCCATGTTATGGGAAGAACAAGCCAAAATCATTCCCCTTTCCTCTTGCACCATTAGCGAGCAGTTGGATATTAGGGTAGATGCTCTACAGGTCAAATATACTGACTCACGACAGGAGGCTTGGGAGGGGCTTTTTGCTTATCATATCTTGCCATTGTTGCAGGCGTTTCACCAGGTGACAAATATTCCTCTTTTTATTTTATGGGAAAATGTAGCGG
Source organism: Virgibacillus sp. M23 (assembly GCF_034190895.1). Lineage (NCBI taxonomy): Bacteria > Bacillati > Bacillota > Bacilli > Caryophanales > Bacillaceae > Virgibacillus > Virgibacillus sp. M23. The sequence goes on from NZ_JAWDHA010000018.1 coordinate 49,351, forward strand.
TTCGGCTCAACTCTTTCTTTAGAAAAGCAGTGGAGAAATATCCCGATCATCGCCAAAGAATTATTGAACTTGCTAGAGAATTGAATCAATTGGATGGAAGCTATTTTGATTGTATGAATCATCCTATGAGTAGTTATCTGACTAATCCCAATTCTCTTAGTGAACAAAAAATAAGGCGTACGTGCTGCTACTTTCATAAGCTGGAAAAAAAGAAGGAAACACTCACACACTGTCTGGTGTGTCCACTTCATAATAAGAATTGTTCGTCTTAAGAAGAGTGGAGGATCGACGGCAGTAAATGTCCAATTTGTTTAACTACCATCCGTGGAGATAAACAAAAGCCCACGGATTAAAGTTTCATTTTATATAATGTTAGGCTGATTTTCATGTGATTCACCAATAGGCATACAATTTCAGCTTGTTTTTAAAAGCATAGCTAATAGGAATGACAATGGATTATATATCTTATTAATCTAAAAATTTTACAGTGTATTGACTTTGCTTGTAGAGATTACTATAATCGTGAAGTTACATGATGAGGTGTATAAATTAATAGTTGAATTTAGTGGCTTTAGAGGTTAAGAAATAGTTAATTTCTAAAGTCTTTTATTTATCCCGCATATAACTGGCAGTAAGACCCCACATCAAGCAATAAAGAGAACCTAATATTGGTGAGTAGGGATCAACTGCCAGTAAATGTCCGATTGGTTCACCTAACAATCCGTGGGGGATAATACGCCACCCCACGGATTGAAGTTTCACTTTATCCCGCATATAACTGGCAGTAAGACCCCACATCAAGCAATAAAGAGAACCTAATATTGGTGAGTAGGGATCAACTGCCAGTAAATGTCCGATTGGTTCACCTAACAATCCGTGGGGGATAATACGCCACCCCACGGATTGAAGTTTCACTTTATCCCGCATATAACTGGCAGTAAGACCCCACATCAAGCAATTAAGAGAACCTAATATTGGTGAGTAGGGATCAACTGCCAGTAATTGTCCGATTGGTTCTAGGGCCTTTAGGTCATACCCTTGTGGTACTACCAAACCATGGGGATAAACAAAGCTCCCACTGATGGAAGGTTTACATTTAATTTTTTGGCTAGGGAGGTTATTTATATGAAAAACATTATAAAAGATGTGCTTCTAATTATAGTCGGATCTTTTCTGATTGCTGCATCCGTTCAATTTTTTGTTATTCCGAATAGATTAGGTGATGGAAGTACAATTGGTATGTCTCTAATTCTATACTATTTATTTCAGATCCCAACAAGTATAAGTACGTTTATCATCAATCTTATTTTTATAGCGATCGCATATAAGTTCTTAATGAAAAGAACGATACTTTATACCATATTAGGTGTTGCCATGAGTTCTTTATTTCTTGGTATCCTAAGCTTTGTTCCGTTTGGTATTGAAGATATGGTGTTAGGCATTGTATTTGGCGCATTATTACTTGGGACTGGTTTAGGTCTGATTTTCATCGCTGATGGCTCGACCGGTGGAACAACTCTTCTTGCATATTTATTAAATTACACAAAGGGATATAGCTTTTCTAAGAGTCTATTTTATATGGATAGCATCATCATAGCAGCTTTCATATTTATTATTGGAATTAATAATATGTTATATAGCTTTATATTTGTCTATTTGTGTACAAAAATAGCGGATCAAGTAATTGAAGGTTTCCATAATAAGAAAGCGATGACGATTATGTCAGATAAATATGAAGAAATTTCTAACGTAATTACAAACGAATTTGGTAATGCTGCCACGATTTATTATGGGTATGGATACTACGTCAATAAAGATAAAAGAATTATCTATACGGTTATTAAAAAGACGGAGCTTTTAAAAATCAAAAAGAAGGTGCAAACCATTGATCCAAGCTCCTTTGTTGTCATTCATGAGGTGAAAGAAGTTGTTGGTGGGAAGCTAGGATTTGTCACTAGTGGAACTCGTACAAATTAAAATAAAACAAGCTTCCACGAGGGGCTTGTTTTACTTATATAATCCTAATCAATATGGTAGGGTTAGAAACTGTAAAAAGGAATTAAACCAAAAGAGAATTTTTTGTTATTAAATGTACATCTGATTTAGTTTTCATTAACAACTATCATGTATAAAAGGGTGAACGACCCACTATCGGTAGTAAAGAAAAAGACGACGGTCTAAATCGCCTTTACATTAGTTTTTTTCTATAGCATTCCATAAGTCGTTTAATCGGATTAATATTCGTTCTATTTTATGGTCCTCATTAAGATTTGCTTGCCCACCAACAACTTCAACGTCTGATTTTTCACTGCCCTCTTTTTGGTACAGTACCTCAACTGAAAAGTTATAAATAATCTCTTTAGAATCTGTTTTTTCAAATTTGATATCTTTTACTTGCAGCGTGTATTCGTTTCGTATAGGAATGATCATTAAAACTGCACCGTAACTATTTACAAATTCCATATAGGCTATATCATTGGCAAAATATTCTTTAAAACGCTCTTTATCATATTGGATACTGTCTTCTATAGATGTATCACGATTAAATATTTGCTTCAATTCAGCATCTGGACCATTAAGAGCATTCTGTAATACAGTTTCTATTGTCTTTATCTGTTCTTCTTGAGTTGTTACAACGTCACTAGGTGTTGGTTCCGAATTAAAAGGTAATACAGCTAACCCAAGCGGGATTAAGACGGCTACACATGCAAGCGTAGCTATATACAGAAGAACTTTTGAAGGTATTCTTCTCTTCTTACGTACAGGCTGAACCTGTGTCCACATTTCTTCTTTCAATCCTGTTGGCACTCTAATCGAATCTATCTCCTTTGTTACGTGTTCCTTTAACCTTTGTTCATTCTGATTATTCTCCAACACGATTTTCACCTCCTAACGTATACTGTTCGTATAATTTTTGTTTTGCCCGAAATATTCTTGATTTCACAGTTCCTAGTTTAATAGATAGAAGGTTTGCAATTTCTTTCTCTGTTAATTCTTCCATATATTTTAAAATCAATATTTGTTTTTGTTCAGGTGGAATGTTGTCTAAATAATTTTCTAACTCATCAATCTCAACGTTAAACTCATCTGACTTTGATAGATAGTTTTCTTCTTTAAATTCATATGCTATTTGCTTTTTGTTTTTATTATAGATATCAATAGCTGTACGTGTAGCAATAGTAGTTATCCAAGTATTAATTCTTGCATGCTGGTTGATTTTGTTCAAATGTTTGAACGCTTTTATAAAAGTATCGTGTGTGGCATCTTTTGCTAGTTCTTCGTTTTTTAAAATAAAATAAGCTGTTTTGTACACCTTTTCAAAATGGCTTTCATATATTTCCTTTTCATTTGGACGGCTGATTTCAACCACCTCCCTTTATCTCACATATAACTGGCAGTAAGACCCCGATCCCAAGCAATAAAGGGAAACTAATATGGAAGTGGGGAATCGAATGCCGGTAAATGTCCGATTGGTTCCAAAGCCTATAGGTCATACCCTTGAGGTAAGAACAATCAGTGGGGGGATAAATAACTCCCACAATGGATTGAAATTTCCCTTTATATATACAGACTGAATAACATTCCGAAAAGTTCCGCTTTTTAGGAAAAAATAAATTTTAAACTGTCAATATTTCGAGCTTTTCATCCAAAGTCCAGACTAAAACAAGCGATACCTTTGAAGTATCGCTTTAGAAGATGTTCTATAGCTCATCTTCTTATCCCACATATAAGTGGCAGTAAGCCCCCCACTCCAAGCAATAAAGAGTAACCAATATGGAAAAGTGGGGATCAACTGTCAGTAAATGTTCGATTGGTTCCAAAGCCTATAAGTCATACCCTTGAGGTACGAACAATTAGTGGCGAGATAAACCAATCCCCATTCTGATTAAAGTTTCCCTTTATCATATCAATAAAATATTCACTTCAACAGATCTGTTTAAGGGAGGGGTTTAACCATTTTTTTGTTGTAGTAAATTATAAACAGATTGTATAAGCAAAGCATTAGAAAATTTCCTTTTCCCTATTCTGACTAATTCAGAAAGCTCCTTCTTATTCAAGGATAGCTTATCCCTTTAATAGAATCGAAGAATTACCCAACATATTGAAGAATCAATTGATATAAAGCTATGGAAAGCCCTAGAATGCTTGCTTTTATTTTAGAAGGATGGTTTCTTCCTTTGCTGTGAAACAAGTACAGGAAAATTACTATAGACCCTAAGGGAATCCATAGCTCAAAGCTTCCCTGCTCGGTAGTATGAGAATAAAACGGAGCAATGTTTGTACTTATTAGAAAGTAAAAGAAAATCGTAAAACGTCGTGTTTCTAATTGCTTACTCCACCTTACTAAAAAGAAAATAATGATTATTGCCATAATGGTAATGTGTAAAGGGGGTAGAATAATAGCAGCATTCCCAAATTCGAATTCCATTTTGTATTTCCCTCCCTTTGCATATTGTATCACCATTTATCCTAAATATAACTGGCAGTAAGGCAAGAAAAGCATATAAGCGTATAGTCATTTTGAATAATTCCGTCTAATAACCCATTCCGGCAGTAAACTTTATCACCGCACTAAGCACATGTTCCATGCCCATCAGGAGAAACTGTCAAAGCGTTATGATGCATAATAATAGAGATTGCTGAATTACTTAAAAGTATGGAGAAACGATGGAGCGGATTTTATGGAGTTCGTTTTCTGCGAGAATTAATAAAAAGTTAACGTTGATTAACGAATAACTTATGAAGCAATAAATATTAATTATATAAAGAACCCCAATCTAGGTGTAAATCTCACATTGTGAAATCTGAGGTTTAGCTATAATTCAACTATTTTTTTAGGAGGGAGAAACATTAAAAGATCAGTTATAGTTCTGTTTGCAATCGTTTTACTATCGTTGTCTATAGCTATGTTTGGAAGTATGGTGGCAGCGGAGAATTCCTCTTCGGATTTGGGAGAAAAGTCTTTACAAATGAAAGTAATGACGTACAACATTCGCCATGGAGAGGGAATGGATGGTAAATTGGATTTAGAACGAATAGCGGAACAAATTCGTCAGTCTAATGCGGATATCATCGGTCTTCAGGAAGTAGATAATCATTGGTCAGAGAGAAGTGACTTTAAAAATCAGGCTAAAGAGCTCGCTGAAATGTTAGATATGCATTACGTTTTTGGTCCCAATCTTAACTATCCACCTGAAGAAGGACAGGCTCATAATCACCAATATGGAACAGCGATATTAAGCAAATATCCTATTCTTGATTCAAAAAACTACAAGTTAACGAAATTGACAGATGATGAGGAGCAAAGAGGGCTATTGGAAGCACAAGTATACGTTGCTGGGGGAGAAGTATGGTTCTATGTAACACATACCTCACATTTGAGTTCTAATGTACGTGCAAGGCAAGTAGAGGACATAGTGGATATTACTTCTAGGCATAATAATAACGTATTGGTGGGTGATTTAAATGCCACGCCTAATGCAACTGAAATGCAATCACTTTTTCAAATTTATACAGATGTCTGGTCTGTTAATCACGATGGCTTGGGATATACGTATCCGGCGGATTCCCCTACAAAAAGAATCGATTATGTTTTAACATCTCCAAGACTAAATGTCAGTTCCAGTCAGGTAATTCACTCATTGGCATCTGATCATCTTCCTTTAGTAGCAGATATTACGATTAAACCAGGAGAGAATCCGCTTCATGCAGATGGGATGACAAAACTAATAGAATACTTTGAAGAAACAGGTTTGATCACAAATAAGGGCGCAGTTCATTCTTTAATCATGCATCTGAAAACGGTCAGTCATTTTGAGGGTAAAAATTTGCCTCAAAAAGTCGTCAAGCATTTGAATGGATTTCAAACATTGATTATTCAGCAGAAAAAGAATCAATTAATTTCTGATGAGGTATATCAGAAGCTCAAAAGGGATGCGGCTTATCTTATAAACAAGTGGCAAAGGTTGGATTTAGGGGATCCATGGTTGGAAGAATCTCGTGAAAAGAAGGAAATTGCACCTGGCCTATCACATACATATATTGACCGTGGAAACCCAACTGAAAATAATGGGGTTCAAAACACAGGTCCGTGGAATATTGATGTTTTAGAAGTCAATCCAGATAAATTTAAAGGTGAAATTAGGTCATTTTTATCCAATGATGTGGTTAAGGGGAAGGAACAATTGACAAGTATATCGCAACGCATGAATTCACTTGCTGCTGTGAACGGGGGATACTTTGTTGTAGGAGCAAACGATGGGACACCAGGTGATTTAGCAGGTGTTTCAATGGTGAATGGGGAAGTTGTTAGTGAATCAGTAGGGGATAGAACGAGTTTATTGTTTTCAGACTCGAGTGAAAACAAGGCCTCTATTGCAAATGTGGAAACAGATTTAAAAGCTATCTCCTCAAATGGGGAAAAATCAATTATAGATGGTCTGAATAGAAAGCCAGGGTTGATCCGTAGTTGTGGTGGTACTTCAGAGGACGAACGAAAAGAAGATCCAAAACACGATGTCACATGTACAGATGATGACGAACTAATTTTGTTTAAACCCATTTTTGGAGATGAGACGCCGGCAGGAAATGGCTTAGAGGTTGTTTTAGATGCAAAAGGGAAGGTAACGGATATTCGTCATAATAGAGGTGGCAATATCCCAGTAAATGGGGCAGTGCTTGCTGCCACTGGAGACACTATAAAATGGTTAAGCCAAAATGCTCAGATCGGTATGTCAATCGAAGTTGAAACTCATTTATCATTAGATGGGAAATCGGTGCCAGCCAAAAGGTACACTAGTATTATAAATGGAGGACCACGCATTCTGGATGACGGAAAAATAGATATTCACTCAGAAGAAGAAGGGTTTCGTTGGAGCGAAGACTTTTTCAATAGTTTTGTTAAAAGCCGTCACCCTAGAACACTTGCTGGCATTAAAGCAAATGGTAATATAATCTTTGTAACTGTAGATGGTAGGGATCCAATGAATAGTGTTGGAGTAACCTTTGAAGAGTCGGCAAAGCTTATGAAAAGCTTGGGTGCTTATGAAGCAATGAATCTTGATGGTGGAGGATCCACAACAATGACAGTTGGAAGTCAATTAATTAATCATCCTTCCGATAATTCAGGTGAAAGAGATATTGGTGATGCTATTCTATTCCTGCCAAAATAATTGATGTCACCATACAGGGTAAAAAGAAATATTACAAAAGGGAAACATGATCATGAAAATATTTTAGAATTATTTTTTGCTGTCGATCGCATTGTTACATGCGGTTTTTCTTTGTTGAAAGAATGATAGAATTAAAAAAACTTCGTAATTTCCAGCAAGGACATTCTCTAAAATGTAATAATTTTTAAGTATGTTATTGGTACTAAAGGGAAGTAATGTACAGCTCCTTTCCCAAGAATATCCATTCTCTCTTTCCCCAACCTATAATGGAGTAGAGTGGGTAACTTAAAGGGCATTGTAGTACAGATGCCCTTTAAGTGTCCTTTCAGCCTGACGTGCAATTTCAACTGAGGTGTATGCATTAATTATATTGATCCCGAGAGATACTTGCGGAAGAATTACACCGATGATGAGTATGCTGAATACATTGGTTGAAAACCAAGCAGGATGTGAAATCACGTTTATCCACGCAGTACAGAATCGTGAAGTTCACGCGATGAGGGAACATGTAGATAATTTACGCAGGAACACCAAAACGTTACTTCTTTTGTATGTTATTTAAATACTATCGAGGAATCATAAGTTTGAAACGCTCGCTTTATTGAATTAGACGCGATAAAATGGAGGAATGCAAATAAAAGAAGATGAAAAGGCGCTGTGCTTTCAAGGAATACTTCAAGAAGTATTGAAACCTATAGCAGAAAAATTGAAAACGATAAAAGAAATTGAATCTGTTAGAAACGGACAAGAAGAATTAAAAAAGATGGTGGAAGAAAGACAAAGGACTAGTTAAACCTTCTTTTACAAGTCAATGTTTATTGTTTTCTTGATAGTAAATGGGCCCTTTGTGGAAAAATCCAGGCACTCATTTTTTTGAAAGATTTGTTAATCAAACGTTCCTTCTTCCACCTTTTCAAGGGGATGGGCAGAAACTCCCTATTTTTAAAAGGATAGGTGAATTACAATGAAAAAGCTATATTATGGTGGAGAAATTATCACGATGGAAAAAGACAAGGAATCAGTCGAAGCTGTATTGGTAGAGAAAGGTGTCATTCAAGACCTTGGTTCGTTAGCTAAGTTTGAATCCCTATTACACAATGGCAACATTGAAAAACATAATTTACAAGGTCATACGTTGTTACCTTCCTTTATTGATCCTCATAGCCATGTTTCGATGGTTGGTCCTGTTGCAGCTTTGTGTGATTTAAGTACATGTAACAATTTCGATGAGATTGTGACCGCATTAAAGTCTTATATAGAAGAGAAGCAATTGAGAGATACCGATCCAGTTATTGGTTTTGGTTACGACCATAATGTATTACAAGAAAAGCAGCATCCAACCAAAGAAATACTTAATCAAGTGTCGATGGATAGAATGGTTATCGTCATGCATACATCTGCTCATATGGGTTGTGTCAATGACATGGCCTTACAGTTTGCTGGAATTGATGAAAATACGAAAGATCATGAAGGCGGTAAGATTGGTAGAGTAAGAGGATCACTAGAGCCCAATGGATATTTAGAAGAAGCAAGTATGATGGCTATCCGAGAAGAGGTAGTAAGTGATATTGGGACAAATTTTGTAGCGATGATGCAGCAAGGTCAAGAAATATATATTAAAAATGGGATTACGACTTGCCAGGACGGTGCTACAAGTAAAGAAATGATGCAGCTTTTCCATACCTTAGCAGATCAGAACAAGCTCATGATAGATATCGTTGCCTATCCATTAGTAATGGAAGCACCAACAGAATTGCTACAACAATACGAAAGGTATGCTAAAAAGTACAGCAATCGGTTTAAACTTGGAGGATATAAGCTTTTTTTGGACGGTTCTCCACAAGGCAAAACAGCTTGGTTAACGGAACCATATGAAGGAGAAACGGATTACAGAGGGTATGCGTGGTTCCAAGATGAAGAGGTAAAGAAATTTGTTTTAACTGCGCTTAATGATGATGTTCAATTACTGACACACTGTAATGGAGATGCCGCATCGGATCAGTTACTACGAAGCTATGAGGAAGCCTTAAAAGACGCAGCTAATCCGAATAAACACAAGCTGCGTCCAGTAATGATTCATTGTCAAACTGTACGTAGTGATCAATTGGACAAAATGGTTGAATTAAATATGATTCCGTCGATTTTCAATGTGCACACCTTCTACTGGGGAGATGTACACCTCAAAAACTTAGGGGAAGAACGAGGTAGCAGAATTAGTCCAGCAAAAACAGCCTTCGATAAAGGATTGGCTGTTAATTTTCATCAGGACTCCCCTGTTGTTAAACCTGACATGCTTCATGCCATTTGGTGTGCTGTGAATCGTAAAACTAGAAGTGGTCGGCGAATTGGAGAAGAGGAATGTGTTACTGTTTACGAAGCGTTACAAGCCGTTACCATCAATGCGGCGTATCAATATTTTGAGGAGGATACAAAAGGGAGCATTGCCGTCGGAAAATATGCAGATTTAGTAATATTGGATCAGAACCCGCTCACGATAGATAAAGAGGCGATTCATAACATTAACGTAGTAGAGACTATTAAGGAAGGAAACACGATTTATCAAAATACTGAGGCAAGCGCCTAACATGTAGGCACTATTTAATATGAGTATTAAATCTCGCAGATAGTTGGCAGTAAGACTCTCACTTCAATATAAGAAAGTGAAACCAATATGGTTAAGTGGGGGCGACTGCTGACTTCATTACTAAACAAAGATATTACCTTTCTATTTTAATATTTTAACTTTGTAGCTATTATAACAAGGTAATCAATATATTCTTTCAGCCATAAGCAGTATACAACAGAATAAGCATTATTAAGTAGTCAAACGGCTAGTCCACACGGGCAAGCCGTTTTTTTAATATAAAAATATTAAGGAGGAGATTTCTTATGCCAAAAATTATTAAAGACTTTATACCTACCTCTCAAAAGGAACAACGTCCTGGATATGCTATGGTTCCGCTCTATTTAACAATTCACAATACTGCTAATACCAGCGAAGGCGCAGATGCAGAAATGCATAATCAATACTTGCATAATGGTGCAGGTGGTCGAACTGTTGGCTGGCATTACACCGTAGATGATAAAGAAATATACCAGCATCTTCCAACGAATGAAAACGGCTGGCATGCTGGTGATGGTGAAAATGGAACTGGTAATAGACGATCCATTGCTATTGAGATTTGTGAAAATAGCGATGGCGACTTCCGTAAAGCAACAAAAAATGCACAGTGGCTAATTAAAAAATTGATGAAAGAGCATAAAATACCGATTTCAAGAATTGTTACCCATAAGCACTGGAGTGGAAAGAACTGCCCTAGAAAATTACTTGATGATTGGAAGGGGTTCATTGATGAAATTAATGGTGCATCTAACCAAGAATTAGACAACTACAACGGTCATTCCATTGTGGATTACCTTAATAGTATTGGCAAGAACGCTAGTTTTCGCGCACGCCGGCGATATGCTGCTCAATATGGCATCCGAGGTTATAGGGGAACAGCCAGTCAGAATCTTACATTGCTTCATAGCATGCGTGGCGATTCACAAAAAGCAAGCTATATCGGCAAACGAGTAGAGTCTAAACATGCAGGTCAATTAAGATTTTATAACAAGCCCAGTTGGTCGGATAAATATGTTGTTGGCTATCTTAAAAAGGGATATGGTTTTCCGACGATTGTAGCTAAGCTCAAAGTAGGCAATGGTTATCAATACAAGGTTAAAAATAGTAAAGGAAACGTTTATTATGTGACAGCTAGTAATCAGTATGTCAGAGTTGAATAAAGAAATAGTGCCTTACTCGCTAAGGAGTGGGGCACGTTCATATTAAAGTAGATATAAAAAGGTTGTTTAACCAAGATTGTTAATGGAATACTTTTCTTTTTTAGGAAGAGGTGTCATAAATCGTTTATACTGCGCTACAATCATGATGCTTATTACTACTAGTAAGTACCAGGAACTAATTTTTCCGATATGCACAAAACTCCATGAAAATTGTTGATTAGGATATTGCCATGCCCCAAAGAAAGTAGCAATATTCTCGGCAACCCAAATGAAGAAGCCGATAAGGATAAATGAGATAGACAACGGCATTTTATATGTTGTGTTCCGTACAATAAATTGTACATGAGTCTGTAAAAAGACAATAAATAATAGCAGTGTTAAAATCCAACGAAAATCTAAAATAAAATGATGCGTAAAAAAGTTTAAATAAATCATCAATCCAAGTGGTATTGTCCATATATTTTTGGGCCATTTATTCATTTTTAAATGAAATCTACGCCATGCCTGACAAATATAACTAGCGACACTTGCATACATAAAACCACTATAAAGTGGTACCCCAAGAACTTTTGACCACGCTTTTTCAGGATAAGACCACGAACCCAAATATACTTTATATACTTCTAGTAGTAATCCGATAACGTGGAAAATACATATCACTTTCCACTCTTTAAATGACTCCAAATTGGTTTTTAACATCAGATATTGCGTAATAAGACAGATTAGTAGAATAAAATCGTAGCGTGGTATGCCAGGTATAGAAATTATCTTGGACAAAGCAAGTGTCGCGAAAATAACCACTGGAAAAATGCATGATAAAGCCTGATGGTAACCGAAATAAAAAAGGTCTATGATATATTTCATGTTCTCCCCTCTTCGTATTCATAAGGGTTATAATAGCCCTTACTTACATTAAACATAAGGACTATGACTATTTGTTCTATAACGTAATGCTAATTGCTAATTCGCTTAATGAAGGAAACGATAGAAATAAGAAATATGGTGAGTACACCACTAAAAACAAATAGATAAGATAAATTAATTAAGAAGAACGGTTCAATTAAAGTACCATCAGGTTCCACACTTGAACCAATTAAGCTATAGATAACGAAACATATAGCACCCAACAAGATTGGTGTAGAAGCTAACAGATATTTCTTTTTCATCAAACATTCTCCTTTGTTATTATTTATTACAAACTAATTCTAAATCAAATATATATGTAAATCAATTAAAATTTATTGATTTACAATAAAAATTTATTATTTAAATAGATTTCTTTCTGATTGCTTAAACATAAAGAAAGGCACCTCTTTTATATTTGGAGATGCCTTTCTTATTTACAGCTTTTTATGGAAAATAGCTCGATTTTGGATGGTAAGTTAGCTAGGAGTCTAAAATAATTTACCCTATTATTATTGAACTTTTGTTGGGGGATTTGTTGTCACATACGTTTGTGCGATAAAGTCGTGAATGGCACGTCTATCTTCTCTCACTCCTACCATGAAGGCGCTTACGATTAATCCTATTCCAAACGTAAGAATGTAAATAATTCCTGCTACAATATTTCTTAATATCATTGTTCCTATGCCAATTTTTCTGCCATCAATTCTTACAATACGGTTTCCCGCCATTCTCCTCCCTAGCGTGTACCCATACCAAACAATAGGTGTTATCAGGCTATATATAAGCCCTAAATAATCAATAGGACGAATGGTTTCATTATCATAGAATACACCGTATAGAAATTGCGAAATAATTCCTGTCACTAAAAAAATAATAATAACATCTAAAACTCTTGCCAAGAATCTGTTTTGAAAACCTGCTGGATTGGTAATGTCGATAAAAACCTCTCCTCTCTATACAATAATCATACGCTTTTTTTCATTAGGATGTTATGGAGAATGACTGTTTTCGTTAAAGCTTTATCTTGTATATAACTGGCAGTAAGACCCTCATTTCAAGCAATAGAGTGAAACCAATATAGAGAAGGGGGAGGTAAATAAGCTCCTCACTGATTGAGGTTTCACTTTATTGCTGCTTTTTTGTTTGAACTTTCTTTACCAGTTAAACCTAATGAATCTGCACTTTCTCCATTTTCAAAATGTAATGGTAGCACACCCATGTTTTTGTGTTCATATCCCAGCATTATAAACCGCGGTTATCTCAGATAAAATAAAATGTCCCTTTATAGATGTAATCATATGATTTCACCCTTTATGCATGTTAGCTGAAGAATGAATCAAAGTCTTATCGCAGAAGTCCATACTTAGTTGTCTGTGTAAAATTTAGACCTTTAGCGAGCCACGGAATCCTCTAGCAGCATAGTAAGAGGATGCACCGTTGTGATACAGAAAGACATGCCCATAGCGATAATCACAAAAAAGGGCACCGCCGAGTTCTCTAATATCTGAGGGTGTTTGCACCCAACTTGACGTTTTCTTATCGAAATGTTCCAGCTGCTGTAACGCTCGATACTGTTCTTCTGTTAAAAGTTCAATGCCCATGGCAGTTGCCATATCAATTGCATTATTCTCTGGTTGATGTTTTTTTCTTGCCTCTAGTGCTTCACGGTCATAGCAAACGCTTCTGCGGCCCTTAGGGCTTTCAGCTGAACAATCATAAAAAATGTATTGGCCCTGCTCATGACCAACAACATCGGGTTCACCGCCAGTGCTTTCCATTTCATGAAGCGACCACAGTTTTTCCGCATTAGCTTCCAGCCTTGCTTGGACGTTAGCCCATTCGACACCTTGGTGACGGTGCATGTTTTTCTCAAACCGTGTTTTCAATGCTTTGAGTAATCCTTCACGTTGTTCTACTGATAACTCTTTTTCATTGCTTTTTGTCATGTTCATTTCCTCCTAACTAAAACGGTTAAGATATGTATATTTGTTTTACAATAAACTGTTTAAAGGATTGTGTAAAGTCAGTTTACATTAAATTACAAGACTAAGTAAATGTATTTCCCTACAATTTGGAATTTTTCTTGAATGACTTTAATTTTCCTACACAAATTTTATCGCACATATAACTGGCAGTGAGGTGCCGACTTCAAGCAAAAAATGAAACCAATGTTGGTAAGTGGGGGATCGACTGCCAGTAAGTGTCCGAATGGTTCAAAGACCTTTAGGTCATACCCTTGTGGTACGAACAATCAGTGGGGAATAAACAAAGTTTCACCTTATTGTATCCCTCGATAATAAAAGATTATACACAGTACTATTCTGAATACTTATAAACATCTGGTCTCAGGCTTTCAAAAATAGGAATGTTTTGCTGTTGTTCTGTTACCTTCTGTATATCGATTTCTGTTGTTAAGATTGCTTCTTGATTGCCTGCTTCTTGAATAATATTTCCATTTGGATCGATGACGATGGAATGTCCTGCGTATGTGTTGCCGACATGTTTTTCGTTATTCACGACACCTACACTATTACATGCAACGACATAGACGCAATTTTCTATAGCTCTTGCTTTCAATAATGTTCGCCAATGGTTTAAGTTTTTGGTAGTCCACTGGGCGACATAGAAAATGATTTTTGCTCCTTGAGACGCTGGGTAACGTGTGATTTCTGGGAAACGTAAGTCGTAACATATAATTTGAGTTGCCTTGATATCGTTAATTTCAAATACTTCTGGTGCTTCATTTCCACCTGTTAAATAAAGCTGTTCATTTAACATTGGCACGAGATGTATTTTATCTTTTTGATAAATTAGCTTACCCGTTTTTGATACCACAAAGGCGGTATTATATATATTCTTATTGCGTTTGTTTGAAACGGAACCTGCAATAATATTTACATGATGATTAGTCGCTAAATGTTGGATAAAAGGGAAACTTCTTGTTAAATCGACATCTGCATTTTCTGTTAAATGTTGTAAATCATACCCGTTATTCCACATTTCAGGTAGTATAACAACCTCTGTATCTGTTTCGAGTTTTTCTTCAAATAAGGCTTTGATACGATTTTCATTTTGTTCTACGTTGCCTTCTATAATCTCTAATTGAAATAATTGTATTTTCATTTTTATATCTCCTATTCATATGTAAATTTATAAATGGTATATAACTTGTCATTATATTTAACATCCTCACCATGTGAGGAAGATAGGATAGATGGTTTGATATCATCTATTACGCGCCCGCTATTAATATTTTCTTCCATATTAATTGTGAACTTTTTAATCGGTGGGTGTAGGGTCTTAGCATCAGAAATAAATAAGTCTCCAGTTATCAACACATTGTCATCTTTATGATGGTAAATGACATGGCCTGGAGCATGACCAGGTGTTTCATATACATCGAGGGGTAACGTGTTAATGACACTATCTTGAAAAGCCTCAACCTGATGTTCAACACCTGTTGTTTCCTTTTCTACTTTATTTGGATAGGGTATTTTTCCATTAATAAACGGAAGTTCATTCTTGTGTGAGTAAATAGGAATGTTTAATTCAGCTCGTAGATACTTAGCTCCATTGATATGATCCAGATGACCATGTGTTAGTAAAATACTTTTGGGAACACCTAAGGATTTTGCTGCTTTTAGCTGTATATGTGCGTATTCTTCCATCCCGGTATCAATGATGTAAACATCTTCACCATCCACTACGTACCATGTATTAATCTTGACTGGAATACCGACAACGGTTTCGTAGGTAAGTCTATAAATATGTTTAGAAATTTGGACGAATTTCAATTCATACACCTTCTCTTATTTATTTGATATCATAAATTTAACAAGATAAAAAGGTAGTAACAAGAAGGCACAATTTTGTAACTACCCATTGAGGTGAGGAAATGTCAGACTTTAAAAGCAGTCAATATGGTACTTGTACGTTAACTGTAAAGCATGCCTGTCCAATTGAATTAACGATGCATATCATTGGTGGTAAATGGAAAGGTATCATTCTATTTTTACTGTCTCAATCACCAATGAATTACAATGCGATACGCCGTGAAATACCAGGTGTTACTCAACGCATTCTTACACTACAGCTTAGAGATATGGAGAAAGATGGTATTATTGAAAGAGAAGAAACAAGCGATTACCCTAAGAAGGTAATATATTATCTAACAGCTCTTGGTGAGGATCTTATTCCAATAATAAAATCCATAGAGAAGTGGGGGAATGCTTATATGAGGAAGGGATTTGAATAAGGTTAAAAAAACGGGGAGTTGTTATGAATTTACAAAAGCCTCATTCTTATGTACAACTCTGAGAAGATGCCACACCCTAAATTTAGTGATATGCTCTCTGTCAAGTAAACAATAGATAAAACTAATATTTAGGGTGTTTTTTATGGAGTATATGAAAATTCGTCAATAACTATTTAACATCTTCGTGCGATTTGGAAACGAATAAAGATATCTATCTCGTTTAGCTTCGATTAATTTGTATGAAAAGGTCCATCTTTTCATAACGTGTATGCATAAAGCTATTAGTTGAAGTAATTTAAAATTTGGCTTTTTTATTTGACTTGATTTTTAAGGTTACAATAATACTAGCTATACTAACTACAACTCCTAAAATGGCAATAGCGCTTAACCCAAGATTATTAGGAGAAAGAAATCCGACTGGTATAATTCCTAAAAATGAGATCACTATAAATGCTTGATACATTGCCGATATGTTTCGTACAACACGATTACTAAATAGTGATAAAAGCAAAGGCGGTAAAAAGAGTACAATGATTATACCAATAGATATCCACAAACCAGCTGGTTCATCGTATGAAACAGTATTAGGACCTGTTGGATATCTAGCAGCCAATAAAACCGCTCCAACAGCTATTAATAAAGTTAAAAAAACCATATAAAATTTTTTGAGCATAGATAGAGAACTCCTTCTCCCTTAACTAATTTTGGAATAGTAATATATTTAGCAATATGAAAAATGACTAGTTTTAGTTGAAGTCTGCCCTAGGAAACCAAGGTTATATCTAAGTGAAAGAAAGTGAACCAAATCCTGATTTAATTGCTTATCCCGCATATAATTGGCAGTAAAAACTTTTGCATGATACAAGCCCACATAGCAAACGTCCCACTGCGTACTATTGCACAATAAGATAGTGAGCAGAGGATTTTTTGCCCCCACTTCAAGCGGTGATTCCTGTACCATAAATTTAGTCATTATATCTATCTAATGGAAGTCCATTGACATTTTTCTAAGTGTTAAAATGAACTAAAATCAATTCCATTCAGCATATATGTAAGTACGGTCAGTACCAGCAAATATCCCGTCATGGTCCAATACAAATCAAACTTTGGTTTGTTGATATGTACAAGGAAAAGATAAATATGGATGACTCCATACAACATTAGTGCAAAAACGTAGGTAATTACAAACAAGTCTATCATTAGAAATCCAAAAAAGCAGATAACCAAGCAGAAAATAGCAGCAAATGGAATGTTTACGACAGCGTACTTTGTAAGTAATTCGCGGTGAGAGAATTTTGCATTCCCCAGAAACTTCAATAACATAAATAGAGAGACATAGCCTGCTGCAAAAGTAATAATCCAGGAAAGAGTCCCAGTTATTAAAAACATAATTCCAATCTCTGTAAACATACTCAATAAGCCATCGAATCCAAACTTAAAGAATAAAAAGTTACATAAACCTATGATAATTGAAAGTATTAACAGTATGAGGATACTCGTTTCAATTCCAATGATATGATTCGACTTCACTACAGAATGTGGTCTTATAAGGGCATCCTTTAGTATACCTTTCGTTTCATTTAAACTCTTACCAAAATCAAAGTTTATTTTGCTTTTTTGCTCCTTAGGTTCGTCAAAATTTTTGTCATTATCCATCGTTTCACTCCTTCTATTAATTTACATACATTCATATTAAATCAAATTTATAAAACTACCTATCTATGCTCCGCCTCCTTTGCTGCTCATTCTTATATTACGATAATTTATATGAAAGTTTCAATTTATCCCGCATGGGTTTTATGCTGAAAGGCTACTTGGCAACTACCTGTTTGCGGAAGGGCTTTTCTATTATAAATTTCGGATAATCCTTGGGCTGGTGATTAGTGTCTACGCCTCCATTAACGTAAGTTTTCCACCATGATAACAATAGTAATGTTCAGCTTGAAGACTTTTAATTTTATTCAAAGATTGTTCCGCTTTCTCAATATGTAAACAGAAGTGTGGATTAGCGATAACTAATTCTTGATTTTCTTTAACAGCTGCATCACCTGTAATGACACTTTTTAAACTCGGAATATATAATGAAATGTGACCCGAAGTATGCCCTGGCGTTGCTATTATTCGACATTTGTTATCTAAAATCATATCTCCATCCTGGACTTTTTCATCAATTGGAACATGCTTTAAATTCTTTAATTGCTGTATAAACCATTTGCCAAATTCCATCTCTTCTTCTGGCATATTTTCTAGCTTTTGTTCTGCTTGAATCAATCTCTCTGACTTCATTTCACCACTAATATATTTTGCTTCAAGGTCACTAGCTATAATGTTAATCCAAGGATATTTTTCCTTGAAATCGTATAAGGACCCTATATGATCATCATCATAATGTGTAATGATGATACGCTTTAAATGCTTCATTTCATATCCATGTTTTAAAATTTCATTTTCTATTAAATGTAAAAAGCCTGTATACCCTGTATCAATCAAGGTTAATTCATTATTTGATATAAGTAAGCTGGGATAAATATAATTGTTTTGTCCATTAAATTCAAATTTAATTGGTAATTCTTTTATCTTCATCTTTCTACCTCCGTTTGTCTTAAAAATCTAGTGAATGATTATGTTACCAAACGATTTATCCATGCTTTCTTGTTTCAAATGCTTCGGTTACTTGCACGACTGGTTCATCCCAAGGATGATTAGGGTAAATGCCTTCTTCAATTACTTTTAATAATAAATGCTTATCTCTAGGAATAGAAAATTCTAACTTAAACGACGTTACTTGCTTCCTTTCTCCTATATCTCCCTCTGTTGGCATAGAATTTTTTGAAGGGACAAATTGCTCTATACCATCATTTGAATGCCAAGCTACGTTTTTATAGTTTCCATAAATTAAATCATCAACATGTAACACACCTTCTAATACTCTATACAAAGATTCTGGAACCACATAAGTATGTATTCTATATATTGGCACTAATTTCACAAATTTCTTCCTCCCAATACCTTTTTTAAAAGTTAAGAAAGTATAAAATTAGTGCAATGACTGCGTTAAGCGAAGTAGTTATTTTGAAATGTTTGATGTATATTGGCAATGCTCCGACTAATTACTTCGCTTTCCGCGGGCACGGCCCATAGCCGTCAAGCTAAGAAAAAAGTAGTATGGTGCAATGAAAATATAAACATATTTTTCCAGTTTAGTCCGTATTCTCTTATGGGTACTTGTTTTCTTTTTTACACTTTTACTTACGCGGCACGGAAATGTACTTTATACGCAATGTTTAAGACATCAAAAGGACTTTTATGCTGACAACGATGATCTTTCCTTCCATGCCGGTATATGTTCTGGTAAATATTATCGATGAGAGCTTTCAAAGAAGAAAGGTGATAGAGTGAATACCCCTTCGTCTCTACTATTGCGTTTCTCGCATGGTTGATACATTTGTACTCACTCCCTTCTAGTTGATACCTTTCGTAAAGGCAGTAACGGCACTGAAAAGCAATCATCGAAGAAAGAAGAATATGAATTAAAGTCCCATACAAATGACAGTAAAAGCGGTCGGTATTCATTGCCTGCACATCATCAATTTCAAATAACGATTTCCATGTTTTAAAGAGAATCTCCACTTGCCAACGCAAGGAATAGATAGGATACAAGGTTTGCTCATCCATTTCTTCTTGTGTTATATTGGTAGCAAGAATTTGGATATGATTCTTCTTGTTGGCGGATTGGGTATGCCCCCCTTTCCGTCTTCTTTCTTTTAAATAGGTATCTCTCTGTTTTTGTTGCTCTTCGGTTAATCGTTGTACGACTACAC